>NZ_JAMZEE010000006.1:0-129076 GCF_024704895.1 Bacteroides muris (ex Fokt et al. 2023)
TATCGCGTACTAAGAACTTTGTAATCGGTTGTTTTACAGTCGACATAGTAATTGTATGCGGAAAAAAGGACGTTTACTTTGCTCCTCTTGAAAAACGTGTATTAATATCAACTAAAGAAATAGAGCCTTTGGGAGAATTTGTGAATCAGCTGTATGTTGTAAAAATTCCAGTTTATTATGGTGGGAAAGATTATAAATTAGAAAGTGATAATATCGTAACATTGCAATTTAATGAATTGAGTGATACTGGTAATAGATATTTCCTTTATCGTTGCTTTGCTTGGAATCATATTTATTATTATCCCGGTTCATATCTTGGCCAAGGGGTACTTGCTTATAATCAATATTCCATTATTTTTCCTTTATACTCATTAGACTCATTGGATGTCCATCATAAAGTATATAGAAAAAAGAATGGACAGATAATTGAACCGTGGGAGTATGATGATAAGGATTTAGAGACTCTTTGCCATAGTTGTCATTTGAAAAAGCATAAACTCCCAATCTATGTCATTAATGAATAGTTTTATGGAGTTAGAGATTCCTTTGAATTTTTCTATTTTTGTTATTATTTTCCGAATTGTAACGCGAATCCCAGATTGAAGAATGTGATGTTGTTTTTGAACCAATTGTGATTCACTCCGTCATCATAGCCGTCCGTGTTGTAAAGTCGTGCATCGGGGTTGGCAAACCAGTCTGCTGTTAGGAAATCACAGCGAATCATGCCCGAGAGTTTACGGCTGATGCGGAATTCATAGCCTACAGCGAAAGTTATTCCACAATATCCTTTATGGAAAAGGTGTCCGTTCCGTTCACCGCGTTTATATGTCCGTTCCTGATAGTTCATATACCCGATGCCGAACGAGAGGAACAGTCCTTGATTCCCGTTGCTCCACAAGGGACGGTATGTGATGTTGGGGCGTATGCAGTGCAGATGTGCCTTATCCGGCAGGCGGGCCATGCGCAGATAGTCATATTGAAGTCCCACAGCAAATAGGGGCGTGATGTAGTAGCGGCCTTCTGTCATGAGGTCATATCCCACCCGGTTGCCGTTCTTGCTGAAGAAGTCGTTGCGGTTTCCTTCTACATGGGGCAAGGAAACACCGCCACCAAGGATGATGCTGTAATTTTGCGGTAGGCATTCGCTTTGTGCCAGCATTCCTGTCACTCCGATGGAGAGTAGGGATAGACAGAGGAGGAATCGTTTCATGCTGTAGCTGAGGTCTTTGGAGATATTGTATATTTTTATCTTATCGTTTGCCGTATAGCTTGTCTATCAAATCCGTCCGTCCTATCCGGCGCAGTTCGTTTATGATGTTCCTGCGTTCCTCTGGTTTGTACCAGAAGAAGAACTGGCGTTGCGCCAGCTTCTCGCGTTGCGTCTTGGCGCTGAACACCGGTTCCAACGTATAAGGATGGAAGCCCGTGTACCATGCTTCGGTGGCAACGGTCATGGGAGTAGGGGTAAAGTCCTGTACTTGTTCCAGATGGAAATCCAGGCGTTTGGTGATGACGGCAAGTTCAGCCATATCCTCCTCCTTGCATCCGGGATGACTACTGATGAAATAAGGGATAAGCTGCTGACGCAGTCCTTCTTCACGGTTGATTCTGTCGAATATCTTCTTGAACTCACCGAACTGGCTGAACGAAGGTTTGCGCATGATGTTGAGCACGCGGTCCGAGGTATGCTCCGGAGCCACTTTCAGACGGCCGCTGACATGGCGGGCGATGAGCTCGCGGGTATATTCCTGCGTACTTTTGTCGGTGTCCGGATTCTTGCTCTGGTGCAGTAGCAGGTCATAGCGTACACCGCTGCCGATGAACGACTTCTTGATGCCGGGCAGGGCATCTACGGCATGATAGATGTCAAGCAGTGGACGGTGGTCTGTATTCAGATTGGGGCATACTTTGGGGTAGATGCACGACGGACGTTTACATTTTCTGCAGATAGCCTCATCCCGTCCCTTCATCCGGTACATATTGGCCGACGGACCTCCCAAGTCACTTAAGTAACCCTTAAAGTCGGGCAGCTCTGTGATGGCTTTTACCTCTTTCAGAATGCTTTTCTTGCTGCGGCTTACGATGAACTTGCCCTGATGTGCGGAAATGGTACAGAACGCACATCCTCCGAAACATCCGCGGTGCAGGTTGACGGAGAACTTTATCATGTCGTATGCCGGAATGCGTTTCCCCTTATATTTGGGGTGGGGCAGGCGTGTATAAGGCAAGTCAAAAGAATGGTCGAGCTCGGCTTCCGTTAAAGGGGGATAGGGGGGATTGACCACCACTGTCTGTTTGCCGGTCTTCTGCAGCATGCGCGATGCTGTATATTTGTTACTTTCCTCCTCGATATGACGGAAGTTGGCAGCTTCTTTCTTTTTATCTTTCAGACATTCTTCATGGGAAAAGAGGGTGATATCTCCTTCTTGTGCTACTACTTCCTTGTCAAGATAAACCATTTGAGGAATATCGGCGATGAGCTCTTTGAAGCTTTGGGCGTCCACTTGTGTCTGTTGGCGTTTCAGTCTCTCTGCAAGTTCCACCACCGGTTTCTCTCCCATGCCGTAGATGAGTGAGTCGGCACCACTGTCGAGAAGGATACTGGGGCGTACACGGTCTTGCCAATAGTCATAGTGTGTCAGGCGGCGCATGCTTGCCTCGATGCCGCCCAGTACGACGGGGACGTCGGGAAATAGTTTCTTCAATATGTGGGTATATACAATGGAAGGATATTCGGGGCGCATATCCGGACGTGCGTCCGGTGTATAGGCGTCATCACTGCGCAAGCGTTTGTTGGCAGTGTATTTATTGACCATCGAATCCATACAGCCGGGACTGATGCCGAAAAACAGACGGGGACGTCCCAGCTTCTTGAAGTCGCGCAAGTCGTCGCGCCAGTTGGGCTGGGGAACGATGGCTACGCGTAATCCTTCCGCCTCGAGGATACGGCCTATGACGGCAGCTCCAAAAGACGGATGGTCTACGTAGGCATCACCGCTGAAAAGTATTACATCCAATTCGTCCCAACCATGCAGCTCTACTTCTTTTTTGGTGGTGGGGAGCCAGTCTGTAAGGCGATATTCTTTCATTAATCCATTGTAAATTGTAATGTCATTCGTTCTCCGTCATAAATCTCACGGAAGCCTATCTGTTGCTCGGCAAGATACTCTTTCATATCATTGAAGGCAGTGGCGTCATCCATGATGATTTCCAGCTTCTCGCCTTTCCCGACCTCGCACATGGTTTTTATGGCAGGAATTAGAGGGCTGTAATGCTGTTGTCCGCAGGTGTCGATGGTTTTCATTTATTCTTCTTCTATGGTGTCTTGTTGGGAAAGCCATTGCAGATAGAGCTTGATGAGTTGCTGTAGTCCGAAGGCCTTCATGTTGTTGTGGTAGATAACGTCGATGCAGAGGTCGAGCAGGTCTTTGCTGTCTTCCTCTTGCGCGGCGATGAGAGAGCGGATGTTCAGTTTCAACTTGTCGAGTACGGTTTCTTCCACAATGCCATTGCTGTCGATGAGATGACGGAAGAGTCCGTATTTTTCGATAGTGGCAAGGTTTTCTTCTGAAACTTCTAAACTGCGGGTTCCGCTGGGATTAGCTTGTATGGTGTACATGTTGTTTAATGTTTAGTGGTTAATGTTTAATGATTAATAGAAGCAAAGATAGTTTTTTCACCACAGATTACACAGATTTCTACAGATTATTTATAGGGATTGCTGTTTTTCTCTGTATTACTCAACCTGATTTGTGGTGAGAAAGTGAAGTATGGAGGCCATAATTGCATTTCTGGACGTTTCTTCCTTGATGCTTTCAAAAGGGAATCCCATGATGAAGGTGCGGTAATCGCTGCCTTGATAGGCCACGGCGGCGGATGCGTTGTCGGCGGCATAGGTCATGACTGGAAAAGCGGGAGACATGGGCAGGATGCAATCGGGGGAAGTGACCGGATAGTCCTGCTCATTCGGTAGTCGGGGAAGGGTGAAGGTATGCCCCAGTCCCCGGACAGCGATTTTGTCCCCGTCTGTTTTCAGAGAGTTGCCATGCCGGTACTTCAAGATATTCTGAATAAATTCTTTATTGCCCTGCGAGCTGTCCATATCGCTGCCTACGTAGGCACCGCTGACCAGGAGATGACCTCCCGACCGGCAATAGGAAGTCAGTATGCGCTGCATGGGCGAGGAGAATGTTTTGTAGTAGGTATTGCGTGCCGGATTGCTGGAATTGTCTTCTTTCTCCAGTCCGAGGATATAGTCTACTATCGGATAGTCTTCTAAAGAGAGGATACCTTTTTCCACAGCCTCATCGCTGCATGAGACGAAGCTGTAGTTTCCGGCGGCTTGTATGGCCTTGCCGTGTACGAAGGGGTAATCGAAAGTATTTCCGATGATTTTCATGCCTTCGTATTCCTCTCCACTCTCTCCCAGACGTTTTCCCGCTTCTTCCCGGCTGAAGTTCTGCTGGGCGCCGCAAAGGGAGATGTCATAGAGGTAAGGAACGCCGGGATCTTGCGACAGGTCGAAACCTGCAGCATCGGGAGTGTCTATGACGGCCGGCCCGCTGATACGGTCGAATCCGTTGACGATAAGTATCTGTCCTTTTTCCCGTTTGGCTTTATAGGCAGCAAGAATTTCCGAAGGGAAGCTTTCACCGCCCCGGTTCACGGCGGTTACTTTGAAGGAATAGATGATGCCGGGTTCTATTTTTACGGTATGGGACGGAGAACTGACACGTACGCCATTGTCAAATCCTCCGCGTCCGATACGTGTATATACAATATATTCGCGTGGCTTGGCAGTCGGCTCTAGCGGGTCTTCCTTGCCTTGCCAGGAAAGCTCTAAAGTATTTTCCTTTTTCCCGAAGCGGATGGCAAAGTGGCTGACGGGAAGCGGCTGGACTGCATACTCCTTGCCGTGCTGGCTGCATATATATTGCAAGATGGCTTTATAGAGCGCGCGTCCGACGATGAACTTGAAGTTGGGGTCATGCCCCAGACGCATATCTGCGAAGTTCTGGTGCGACAACAGTTCTACGATGGTGGAAGGAACGGCGGGCAGGCGCGTTTCACTGTAGTTGCGGTTCCATAGGCTGCGGCGTGTCCAGTCTACGTTAAAGGTGGAGCGGATGTCATGCTGCAACTGCGTCAGCAAGACGTCCGAGAGGTCGCGGGAGGCATGGCGGTCTGTACCGGCATTCAGCCTGCCGTTGTTGAAGTTGGTGGTATAAATGCCGAGAGTGCCTATAATCTCGTCTTCCTTGCTGAAGCCGGCATCGCTGTGCAGGGCCATACTCATTTCAAAGGGGATGCCCAAGCCTTCTTCCGTCGGATTGAATACTGATTTTCCTGCGAGATAATTCACTGTACGGGAACGCGCGTTGATGTCATCATTCATGTCATTGTTCCCCTCATAGCCTCCGTAGACAGAGTAAGGCATACCTGCCCATTGAGCAGAGTAGCGTGCACCTTCCAGATATCTGGGCAAGCCGCTGGCTTGTCCGCTGCGGGCAATGTTGCCCATGCCTCCTCCAAAGCGGACGGCATCGGCACAGACCACGCCTTTTTCCTTGCTTTCGTTGCTCAATACCACCATGCCATAGTCATTCCGGCCTTTGTCGAAAGTGAATGTGCCAAGGTATACCCATGTACCTCCTCCTATTTGCTGGTTCACCTTGAATTCCGTGACGCCTCCATTGTGGAATACAAGGTATTTGGCATCGCTTACGCTGCCCGGCAGTGTCTGATAAGATACGTATACGGCATATTCTCCTGTTTCCGGAATATCGGGCACCCATTCGGCAAAAGCTTTGTCTTTCTTCTTTTCTGTTTTGGCAAAGCGTGCCGTGCCGGTAAGGAAAGGGTTTTCATTGTCCTGATAGATTCGTTTCCGTTGGGCAAATCCGGGTCGGGAGGTCTGCTCCCAACGTGCTTTCCGGCTTTTTACATCCAGATAGAGGGAACCTTGTCCTCCATGTCCGCTCAGGCTACCGTCATTGTCTACAATGACTTCTCGCTTTTGTGTGTCCCTTTCGCGGGGAGTGAATACATTGGCTCCTGCATTCTCCAGCATGGGCAGAAGGTAGGGCAGGATGAACGACTGGGTGAACTGGTCTTCTGTGGTACAGAACAGCCTGGGGCGTTGCCATCCCCATTTGTCTTTGTCATTGATGTAATATTTCCCGTGGCTTTGCCAAAGGGCGATGTGTCTTCCTTCCAGTCCTCGGGTAATCTCGTAGGGGCGCGAAGTGCGGGTTACCCAAGGTGTACCTTTGTATTCCAGGTGGCTGAACAGACGTGCTTTGTCTTTCTTCCCTTTCCGGTAGAGGTTGGGGATAAGCTCTTCGATGTTTTTCCCGTCAGCAAAGATGGTGAGGCCGAAGTTGTTCACCGGTCCCGGCAGGATTTGTCTCAGATATCGGTAAATGGCATCGACGGTTTCTGGTCGTAGAGGCTGGTAGGCAAAGCGCTCGTTTGCGTAGATGAACAATTTCTTTTTCCGGAAGTCGATTTGGAAGCTGTCCGGACGGCAAGTGCCTATGTTTATCGGGGAGGAATATTCATTGAAGAAGGTTTGCAGGCATTCTGCCACGTTCGATTGAATGTCTTGGGCAGACAGCCACGTCCCGTGTAGCAACAAAAGAAAGAAAAGAACAGGTTTTTTCATATTTGCAGTTCATTTTAGAGCTTGTTTGAATTTCGCTTGCCAGGTTTTTATTCGTCACATACCCGCTACGCTCCGCAGAAAAATATTAGAACAAACTTTTAGGGGATTAAAAAAGAGGTGCATAATCAGAGCGATGCACCTCTTTCCTGAATGTATTTATCTCGTTTCCGAATTTTCTTGTTTCAGCAGGTTATAGTGGAATGTATTCCACAAAGGCCTCCATTGCTTCATAGGAAGCAAGTCCGAGACTGTCATACAAGGCAGCTGTTCCGCGGTTACGGTCTTCGCTGCGTTGCCAGAACAGACGTTCGTCATTGCCCAAGAACGGTGCGCTTTCCATCTGCGACTGATGCTTCAGGATAGAGTTGCGTTTGGCACGCAATTCTTCCGGGCTGATGGGAACGGCCATTTCGATGTTTTCGATTTCCCATTCTGCCCATGCACCGCGATACATCCAGATGCGGCATTCCTTCAACCATTTGGCATCTTCTTCTTTTTCCAGGTCGATGGCGGCAAATACGGCATCCGTACAAACACGGTGTGTTCCGTGCGGGTCGGCCAGGTCGCCGGCAACGAAAATCTGATGGGGCTTCACTTCGCGCAACAGGTTGCGTACGATTTCCACGTCTGCTTCGCTGATAGGATTTTTCTGTATCTTGCCCGTTTCGTAGAACGGCAGGTCAAGGAAGTGGCAGTGATCCAAAGGTATGTTATTATATGTACATGCAGTACGTGCTTCGCCACGACGAATCAGTCCCTTGATGGTCAGGATGTCGCGCGTGTCCATGTCACCGTCTTTCTTCTCCTTCAGATACTTGCGGATTTCGGCGTATTTGTCGTTGATAACCTGGTCCTCGCTGTTGTTGAAGATTTGGTTGAACCCGTTGATGAAGTGTAGGAAACGGATCACTTCTTCATCGCCTACGGCAATGTTGCCGGAAGTTTCGTAAGCCACATGCACGTCATGTTTCTGCTCTACTAGACGACGGATGGTACCTCCCATGGAGATAACGTCATCATCGGGATGCGGAGAGAACACGACCACACGTTTGGGATAAGGTTTCGCACGTTCGGGACGATAGGTGTCGTCTGCGTTCGGCTTGCCGCCCGGCCATCCGGTGATGGTATGTTGCAGGTCATTGAATATCTTGATGTTCACGTTATAGGCTGAACCGAACAATGCTAGCAGTTCACTCAGACCGTTTTCGTTGTAGTCCTTGTTGGTTAGCTTCAGAATGGGTTTTCCGGTGAGCTGGCACAACCAGACGATGGCGCTGCGGATGAGCTTGTCGTTCCATTCGCAGGAAGTTACCAGCCAGGGGCGTTGGATACGCGTCAAGTTGGCGGCGGCAGACAAGTCGATGACGATGTGCGCATTGTTGTGAGTCTGCAGGTAAGAAGCTGGAATGGTGTCGGTAACTGCACCTTCCACACACTCTTTTACCATCTTGGCTTTTTCTTCACCCCATGCCATCAGGTATACTTTCTTTGCGGCAAGGATAGTGGAAACACCCATTGTGATGGAACTGATAGGAGTACTTTCGATGCTGCCGAACATCTTGGAAGCTTCGTTACGTGAATCATTATCTAGCAGAATCAGACGGGTGGTAGAGTTCATGCGTGAACCCGGTTCGTTGAAGCCGATATTGCCTACGCGGCCTATGCCTATGATAGCGGCGTCTACTCCGCCGAAGCTTTCGATGCGCTGTTCGTACAGACGGCAATATTCAAAAATGGTGTCTTTGGCAATCGTACTGTCCGGGCTGAAGATGTTCTGCCTGTCAATATCCACATGATCGAGCAGCATTTCCTTCAAGGCATTGAGGTTGCTGTTAATGGCATCCGGTGCCAGTGGGTAATATTCGTAAAGGTTGAATACGACTACATTGCGGAAACTCAAGCCTTCTTCTTTATGCATGCGGATGAGGGCTGCATATACGTTGCGTGGAGAGTTTCCTCCTGCCAGTGCCAACACACAGAAACGTCCCGCTTTTTGCTTGTCACGGATTAACTGTGCAATGTCAAGGGCAATCTGGTTGGCGCCTTCTTCGGCAGACTCGTAAATGTCTGTCGGTATTTTTTCCAGTCGGGTCAATACCGACCGTTCAAATGCATTCTCAGGCCTGTAGTATCTGGGGGATACTCTGTTGAGAGTGATTTGAGAGCTTAGATTGGTTTTCATAAATAGAATATTAATAAATGATTAAGTATTGCACTGTTCTTTGAAAAACAAATATACGAAAAACAATGTTCATTCGCATGTCGTTGAAGATTAATTAAGAGATTGTATAGGTCTCCGGTACAAGTTTGCCCATGGCCCATACGGCTCTTACGTTCAAGTTTTCGTCCATGACAATGATGTCGGCATCCTTGCCTTTTTGGAGGGAGCCTTTGCGGTCGTATACGCCCATAATCTTTGCCGGGGTTTCAGAAGCCATGCGTACGGCGTCTGCCAACGGAATTTCAGCTTTTTGTACTACGGTGCGTATCAGCCGGTCCATGGTGGCTACGCTGCCGGCAAGGGCGGAATGGTCTGCAAGCTTGCAGACTCCGTCTTCGATGATGACGCGCGGGTCAAAGGCCTCCTGGCTGTCGCTTGCGGCGCATGCCAAGGCGTCGGTTATGAGGCAGGTGCGTTCTACGCCTTTTATCTTGTAGACCAGTCGCAGGATGGTGGGAGGAACATGGATGCCGTCGGCCACCACTTCCACCGTCATGTCGTCCAGCAGATAGATGCTTTCTACTGTGCCTTCGTATTTGTACTCACGGCGTTTGTGGAAACCGGGCATTGCATTGTAGAAGTGGGTGGCATGGGTATAGCCTGCTTCGTAGGCTGTACGGATGTCTTCAAACTCCGCTTGCGTATGGGCTACCGATGCCAAAATGCCTTTGGCGGTGATGTATTTTCCAAACTGCATGGCTCCCGGAAGTTCGGGGGCAGCGTCCCAGCGCTTGATACAGGACCAGGTTTCCACGATAGGGATGTATTCGTTGGGGTCGGGACTCTTGATGTTCTCAGGGATTTGTCCGCCTGCCATCGCCATGTTCAGGTAATGCCCTTCCAGATGCAGGCCAAGGATAGGGCTGTTTTTTTCTTCCATGAGTTTGGTGCAGGTTTCGGCTGCCTGCTCAATCATGGGAACGGTGGAGGAGGAGAGGGTGGGGAAAATGCTGGTTGTTCCATATTTCATATGGGTTTTGACGGCTACACGAAAGGCATCTTCAGTACATTCCATAAAGTCACGGCCTCCACCGCCATGGGCATGGATTTCCACACCGCCGGGGAGTACATACATACCTTTTACGTCTATCAATTGTGCACCGATTACTGCAAGGTCGCAGTTGGTCACTTCCAATATTTTTCCGTCTCTGATGAGTACAGAGCCGTCTTTAAGCCATCCTTGCGGGGTAAGGATGCGGGCGTTGATAAGTTGAGTCAACATAGGATTTAGGGGTTAGAGTTATTAAATTAATCATGTCGTTGTTCTGACATTGTTTCAGAGGACAAAAATAGGCACTTTTTGGAGAATATGTACTCCTTCTTTTAGGGTATTTTCATTAAATACTCTAAAAAAAGCAGATTTGGTGCATTTTGCAGGATGTCTCTTTCCTTAAAATGTGTTCTTATTATATAGAAATAGAAGCGGAATGCTTATAGGGGGATACCGGGGTAAACTTACGACTGATATGCTATTAAAAGGCTTTTAATGATGGTTCGCTATAGGAAGGAGATGGATAGGTGGACTTTGTGGAGGAAAAGGCATAGCTCCTATAAATAGGTTGCTAGGGGTATAAATGAGGATAATCATGCAAAAATAAACCGTTCATTGCACTTTTTCCGTTTGGGTTTGTTATATTTGTATTTGTTTATAAACTCTAAAATATCAACGTATGAAAAGCTGGAAAGTAGAAGCAGCCATCATAGCCGTGGGGCTGCTTTTGTTGGGAATCAAGGTAAAAGGCGGTATTGACAATTTTGTGAATAAGGATCGTGTGGTCAGTGTAAAAGGACTGGCCGAAATGGAAGTGCCTGCCGACAAGGTGGTCTGGCCTCTTGTCTACAAAGACATAGGCAATGACCCTGCTCTGCTTTATGCCAATATGGAGAAGAAGAACGCAGCCATCGTGAGTTATCTTGAAAGCAACGGCATAGAGAAGGAAGAAATCAGCATTGCACCCCCCGAGGTGATTGACATGCAGGCTGAACGTTACGGTGACCGCAATGTGGCCTATCGTTATAATGCCACGTCTGTCATCACTGTCACTTCCAAGAATGTGGATAGGGTGCGTAGACTCATGTCCGGGCAAGCCGAGCTCTTGAAGCAGGGCATTGCCATCACAGGAGGAGACTACAAATATAACGTGTCTTATGAATTTACCGGTCTTAATGAAGTGAAGCCAAAGATGATAGAAGAGGCTACCAAGAATGCCCGTGCCGCAGCCGAGAAGTTTGCCAAGGATTCGGACAGCGAGTTGGGCAAAATCCGTAATGCTTCGCAAGGGCAGTTCTCCATCAGCGACCGCGATGCTTATACTCCTTATATAAAGAGTGTGCGCGTAGTGACTACCGTGAACTATTATCTGAAGAAATAACGAAACCGTCCGCATCTTTCCAAGCGGGGAACTTTTGCCTGAACTCCTGCAGGGAGGAAAGGCTGAGGGAGGCAGTGGCAGTCGCTTCTTTGTCGTCGGGCACAGTGGCAAGCACTTCTCCTTTTGGAGAGTAGACCGCACTGCCTCCACAGTGTGGAGTGTCTCTGCCATCTCTGCCGATGCGGTTGACACCGCAGACATAACTGATGTTTTCCAAAGCACGTGCTTGCAGCAGGATGTCCCAAACCTTCCGGCGGGGAACGGGCCAGTTGGCGACACAAATCAAAAGGTCGTATTCATTGTTCCTGTTGCGACTCCAAACCGGGAAGCGAAGATCATAACATACAAGCAACAGTATGTTCCAGCTGCGATACCGGATAATGGGACGTTGGTAGCCGGAAGTGAAATGCTCTGTTTCGTGCCCCATCCGGAAGAGGTGCCGTTTGTCGTAATAGTAGGCATCGCCTTCGGGCGTAAGGAAGAATGCACGGTTGTAGTAGGATGGCTTTCCTCCTTCTGGAGCTGTCTCGTTGGCAATAAAGCTGCCTGCAAGAGCGAGTCGGTACTTTTCGGACCATCGGCGCAGCGTTGTGATAGTTTCTCCTGTTGTGGGTTCGGCCAAGCTGGCGGTGTTCATACTGAAGCCGGTGGAGAATGTTTCCGGTAAAACAACAATCTCCGTTGTTCCACGAAGAGTTTCTAACTTCTCGTGGAGACGACGGAGATTTTCTTGTTTATTTTCCCAGACGATGTCTGTTTGCAGAATGCTTATTCGCATGGCATGAATGCTTAATACCTGATTAGATATCTCCTAAATCAAAATTTTCGGGATTTTTCCCTTTAAGGTTCTTGAAATACAGTTTTATCTCGCGCATATCCTTTTCTATGTCTCCGGTAGGCATGACAGCTTTGGTAGAGGAGATGGTCTTGGAAGGATAGTCAATCCCGATAAGCATGATGGGTACTTGTGCTTTAAGCGCTATGTAATAAAAACCTTTCTTCCAGTTGGGATTGGCTTTACGGGTTCCTTCCGGTGTAATGGCCAGGTGGAAATGCTTGCTGCTTACAAACTTTTCGGTCATTTGGTCTACTAAGGAAGATTTACGTCCCCGGTTCACCGGGATGCCACCAACGGCTTTGAATATCAATCCCAGAGGAAAAAAGAACCATTCCTTTTTCATCATGAAGCTGGTCTTGCGGCCGATGGCGCCATAAAACAATTTACCGATAAATAAGTCCCAATTGGAAGTATGGGGTGCCGCACAAATTACACATTTGTCGTAGTTGGGCACCGTCACGTTTGTCTTCCAGCCCAGCAGGCGATAATAAATGAAGCTATAAAAGGCTTTCTTCATCTTATTTCAACTTGCCCATTGCGTCAATGATTTCGTCTACCTTCGCATTGAAATCAGCACGAAGTTTTTTGTAGAAATCTTTTACATTTCCCGGCTCGGTGTGGCTGATGCGGCTTATGAATTCATCTTGCATTTTTAGAATTTCAGCCATCAGATTATCGGCTTTTTGTTTCTCTATTCCAGGTATATATAAGCTGTTTACAAGACACTCTGTGAACAATTCACCCGCAATATAGTTTATATTCTTCTTTAGTTCTTTTCTACTTGCCATAATTTTTACGTTTAAAATGAATAATTTGAATTATTTTCGGTAAAGATAATGTTTTTCTTTGTTAGTGTAGAGCAAAAAAGGGTTTTTATGTGTTTTTAATTTAGTAATTTTGTGGAATTATTCCACAAACTGTGGACACATTCCACAAGAAAAAACAGAAGATGCCACCATGAATAAAAAAATGATTTTTTCTTTTATATCTGATATATAGATTGTTATATGTGTTGGATAAGATGGTGATAGATTGGCATCGGATTTGTCTTAATAGAAAGAAACAGGGTTAAATTTAATAGACAAACAAACATGAGACAGTTTTTTACGAAAAAAGAATTGAAATTAAAGAAGAAGAGGTTGTTGATGATGGTTGTCTGCATGGCGGTATTGTTGGCAGGTTACTTTATTCTGACTTGGCCTAAGAAGCTTGAACCTGAAGCTCCTACCGTGATTGTGGAATCAGCAGAAAAAGGAGATGTGGAGATATATGGCGAGTACGTGGGGCGTATTCGTGCCCAGCAGTTTGTAGAGGTACGTGCGCGTGTGGAAGGGTATTTGGAGAATATGCTTTTTGCAGAAGGAACGTATGTAACCAAGAACCAGGTGCTTTTTGTTATAAACCAAGACCAGTATAGGGCAAAGGCCGACAAAGCCCGTGCACAGTTAAAGAAAGATGAGGCGCAGGCATTGAAGGCAAAACGAGATTTGGAGCGTATCCGCCCTCTTCATGCGCAGAATGCTGCCAGCCAGTTGGACTTGGATAATGCCCAGGCTGCCTACGAGACGGCAGAAGCTTCGGTGGCGATGAGCCAGGCCGATTTAGACCAGGCCGAATTGGAATTGGGGTATACGTTGGTCCGTTCTCCGTTATCGGGACATATCAGTGAAAGAAATGTGGACTTGGGAACATTGGTCGGACCGGGAGGTAAATCTTTGCTGGCTACGATTGTGAAAAGTGATACGGTGCTGGTAGACTTCAGCATGACAGCATTGGATTACCTGAAAAGCAAGGAACGGAATATCGAGATAGGGCGTCAGGATTCTACACGTTCCTGGCAGCCGAACATTACAATTACTTTGGCGAATAATACTGTCTATCCTTATAAAGGCTATGTGGATTTTGCCGAACCTCAGGTAGACCCTCAGACTGGAACATTCTCCGTACGTGCAGAAATGCCGAATCCTGACAGAGTGTTGTTGCCGGGGCAATTTACAAAAGTGAAGCTGTTGCTGGATGTACGTGAGGGTGCTGTCGCTGTTCCTCAAAAGGCAGTTACCATTGAGAAAGGTGGTGCATATGTTTTTGTAATGCGCCGGGACTCTACGGTTGAAAAGCGTTTTATTGAGCTGGGACCTGAATTTGGTAACAATTGGGTAGTTGAGCGTGGTTTGGCTGCCGGAGAACAAATTGTGACAGAAGGTTTTCACAAGCTGACTCCGGGTATGAAAGTACGTGCCCAGGCTGCCGTTCCTAAAAAAGAGGGCGGGCAGACGAATGATTCTCTGAACAAGCAGGTCGTTTCTGAAACGAAGCAGACTACCCCGGCTGAGAATAAATCAAAGGACAACAACCCTTCAAAGTAATGATGTTATGAAAGTAAGTTTTTTTATAGACCGTCCGGTATTCTCGGCGGTGATATCGATTGTGATTGTAATTGTCGGTATCATTGGCCTGACCATGCTGCCGGTAGACCAATATCCGCAGATAACACCTCCCGTAGTGAAAATCAGTGCTTCCTATCCGGGAGCCAGTGCATTGACTGTTTCGCAGGCGGTGGCAACTCCTATTGAGCAGGAGATAAACGGTACTCCCGGTATGCTGTATATGGAGTCCAACAGTTCTAATTCCGGAGGTTTTTCGGCTACGGTCACTTTCGACGTATCCGCCGACCCGGATTTGGCTGCCGTAGAAATACAGAACCGTGTGAAACTGGCAGAGAGTCGTTTACCGGCCGAAGTGATTCAGAATGGTATTTCTGTGGAAAAACAGGCTCCCAGCCAGTTGATGACCATCTGTCTGACTTCCAGTGACCCGAAGTTCGACGAAATTTATCTGAGTAACTTTGCCACTATCAATGTGCTCGACTTGTTGCGCCGTATCCCCGGGGTGGGACGTGTTTCCAACATCGGCAGCCGTTACTATGCCATGCAGATATGGGCGTTGCCTGATAAACTTGCCAACTTCGGCCTGACGGTGCAAGACTTGCAGAATGCCCTGAAAGATCAGAATCGTGAGTCTGCTGCAGGTGTTTTGGGACAACAACCGGTGAAGGGACTTGACATTACTATTCCTATCACTACCCAGGGACGTTTAAGTTCGGTAAAGCAGTTTGAGGACATCGTAGTCCGTGCCAATGCCAATGGTTCCATCATCCGCTTGCGCGATGTGGCACGTGTTTCGCTGGAAGCCTCTTCGTATAGTACCGAGAGCGGAATCAACGGTGAGAATGCTGCTGTGCTCGGCATCTATATGCTTCCCGGAGCCAATGCCATGGAAGTTGCAAAGAATGTAAAGGCCGCTATGGAGGAAATCAGTGCGAATTTCCCTGAGGGAATGAGTTATGAGATTCCCTTCGACATGACTACTTATATTTCCGAATCCATTCATGAAGTATACAAGACGTTGTTCGAAGCGTTGATTCTGGTTGTACTGGTCGTATTCCTTTCTTTGCAAAGTTGGCGTGCGACGGTGATACCGATTGTTGCGGTACCTATTTCACTGATTGGTACCTTCGGTTTCATGCTTATTTTCGGTTTCTCTCTGAACATACTGACTTTGCTTGGATTGATTCTCGCCATCGGTATTGTGGTGGATGATGCCATTGTGGTGGTGGAGAATGTAGAACATCTTATGGAGACGGAGAAATTGAGCCCGTATGAAGCTACCAAAAAGGCGATGAACGGATTGGCAAGTGCCTTGATTGCCACATCGTTGGTGCTTTGTGCCGTATTTGTGCCGGTAAGTTTCTTGAGCGGAATCACCGGACAGCTATACCGTCAGTTTACCATTACTATTGCTGTTTCCGTATTGCTTTCTACAGTAGTGGCTTTGACGCTCAGTCCTGTTATGTGTTCGCTCATATTGAAGTCCGACAGTGGAAAGAAAAAGAACATCGTTTTCCGTAAGATTAATGAATGGTTGAATCTGGGCAACCACAAATATGTGGCTGTCATCAACCGGGTCATCAGGAATCCTCGCCGATTGATGAGTGCGTTTGGTTTGGTACTGGTTGCCATTTTCATTATCCACCGGCTGGTGCCTACCAGCTTCCTGCCGACAGAAGACCAAGGCTATTTTAAGATTGAGTTGGAATTGCCGGAAGGTGCTACTTTGGAGCGAACCCGTGTGGTGACCGACCGTGCCGTGCAATACTTGGAGAAGAATCCCTATGTGGCCTATGTGCAGAACGTGACGGGTAGCAGCCCCCGTGTGGGTAGCAACCAGGCACGCAGTGAGCTGACGGTTATTCTGAAACCGTGGGAAGAGCGTAAGGGGATTTCCATCGATAAGATAATGGAGAATGTGGAGAAGGATTTGAAGGAATATCCCGAATGTAAGGTTTATCTTTCCACGCCTCCGGTCATTCCGGGATTGGGTACCTCGGGAGGTTTCGAAATGCAGCTTGAGGCGCGTGGAGAGGCGACGTTTGACAACTTGGTGCAGGCGGCAGATACGCTGATGTATTATGCCCAGAAGCATAAGGAGCTGGCGGGGCTTTCATCATCCTTGCAGTCTGAAATACCGCAACTTTATTTTGATGTGGACCGTGATAAGGTGAAAATGTTGGGTGTGCCCCTGGCGGATGTATTCTCTACCATGAAGGCCTATACCGGTTCAGTATATGTGAATGACTTCAATATGTTCAACCGTATATACAAGGTGTATATCCAGGCCGAGGCTCCTTATCGTGAGCATAAGGACAATATCAACTTGTTCTTTGTAAAGGCAAAGGATGGAGTGATGGTGCCGCTTACTTCCTTGGGAAATGCCTCTTATACCACCGGTCCGGGCAGCATCAAGCGTTTCAATATGTTTACCACTGCTGTCATCCGCGGTTCTGCGGCACAAGGCTACAGTTCCGGCCAGGCAATGGAGATTATGGAGCAGATTGCACGTGACCACTTGCCGGACAATATCGGTTTGGAATGGAGCGGTCTTTCCTATCAGGAAAAGAAGGCGGGAGGGCAGACGGGTCTTGTACTTACGTTGGTATTCCTTTTTGTATTCCTCTTCCTGGCTGCGCAATACGAAAGCTGGACGGTGCCTATCGCTGTGTTGCTTTCACTGCCGGTTGCAGCTTTGGGTGCCTATCTGGGTGTTGTGATATGCGGGTTGGAAAATGATATTTACTTCCAGATTGGCTTGGTGATGCTGGTGGGACTTGCGGCAAAAAATGCCATTTTGATTGTGGAGTTTGCCAAGGTACAGGTTGACAAGGGGGAAGACTTAATTTTGTCGGCCATCCATGCTGCCCAACTTCGTTTCCGGCCTATTCTGATGACTTCCCTTGCTTTTGTATTGGGTATGCTTCCTATGGTATTGGCAAGCGGACCGGGCTCAGCAAGCCGTCAGGCTATCGGTACAGGTGTTTTCTTCGGAATGATATTTGCCATTGTATTCGGTATTGTGCTTGTACCGTTCTTCTTTGTGCTGGTTTATAAAGCAAAGGCAAAAGTGCAACATAAAATCAAGAAAGACTGATTCACTTAAACAAAGACTGTTATGAAAAAAAATAAAATATATATCCTTTTGCTGCTGAGTATTTCCATATTCACTTCCTGTAAGGTTGGAAAAAGTTATGTCCGTCCTGAAATGTCCTTGCCGGACAGCCTTGTGCAACAGCAGGACAGTATCAGCATTGCCGACCAGCAATGGCAAGCTGTTTATACGGACAGTACTCTGCGCAGCTTGATAGACCGTGCATTGGAGTATAATAAGGACATGCAGATTGCGGCTTTCCGCGTCAAGGAGATGGCTGCCCAAAAGCGTATCAGTGTTGCCAATCTTCTGCCGCAGCTCACCGGAAAAGTGGAGGCCGAGCGTGAAGTGGATAATTATGGCGGTCATAGCCGTGATGTAGGCAATACCTATGAAGCCAAGGCATTGCTTTCCTGGGAACTGGATCTTTGGGGAAACTTGAGATGGAAGAAAGTGGCCGCCGTGGCCGAATACCTGCAAAGTGTGGAGGCACAGCGTGCGTTGCGCATGACTATCGTTGCCGAAGTTGCACAGGCTTATTATGAGCTGGTAGCCCTTGATACCGAACTGGAGATTGTACGCCAGACGCAAAAGGCGCGTGAAGAGGGAGTTCGCTTGGCCCGTATCCGTTTTGAAGGTGGACTGACCTCCGAGACCTCTTATCAGCAGGCACAAGTGGAGTTGGCCCGTACGGCTACGCTTGTGCCCGATTTAGAACGCCGTATCTCTCTGAAAGAAAATGATATCGCTTTTCTTGTAGGTGAATTTCCTACCCGCATTAAGCGTGTAAATTTTCTACAGGAACTGGATGTGCCGGAGTCTTTACCGGTAGGTTTGCCTTCCGATTTGTTGGAGCGCCGTCCTGATATTCGTGCAGCAGAGCAGCAGTTGAAGGCTGAGCATGCCAGAGTGAAAATTGCTTATACCAATATGTTTCCCCGTCTGGCGTTGACTGGACAGTTTGGATTGGAAAGTGATGTGCTGTCTAATTTTTTGGAATCTCCTTATTCCTTATTGAATGGTGCGATATTGGCTCCGCTTTTCGGTTGGGGAAAGAATCGTGCCGCCCTGAAAGCCCAGAAAGCTTCTTTTGAAGCCGAGATACATAGCTATGAAAAGACCGTACTGAATGCTTTTAAGGAGGCAAAGAATGCTATTGTGGATTTCAATAAAATAAAGGAAGTCTACCAGCTGCGTGCCAAACTTGAACGCTCTGCTAAAGGGTACGTGGATTTGGCACAATTGCAATACATCAATGGTGTCATCAATTATATGGATGTGCTCGATGCCCAGCGTGGTTATTTCGATGCTCAAATTGGAGTAAGTAATGCTATCCGTGACGAGCTTATTGCCATGGTAAATGTCTATAAGGCATTGGGGGGCGGCTGGCAAACCGAATGACGATTAGCCGTTTTTATTTATCCGGTTATAAAAAAAGCAGGGGGTATTGCAACAACACCCCCTGCTTTTGTCAATAGTCAAGAATATTAATATCTTCTGGAGTTGTAACCGCCTCTTCTGTCGCGATTGCCGCCATTGAAAGGTTTTTCTTCTCTGGGGCGTGCAATGTTTACTGAAATTTGTTTGCGGTCAAATTCGGCACCGTTCAACTCGTCAATGGCTTTTTGGGCGGCTGCGTCGTCCGGCATTTCTACAAAACCGAAACCTCTGGATCTTCTTGTTTCTCTGTCTGTGATGATTCTTGCAGAAGAAACTTCTCCGTACTCTGAAAATAAATCGTTTAAGTCAGCGTCTGTTGTGCTGAAGTTTAAACCTGAAATGTAAATGTTCATTTGAAATTTTAATTAATTGTAATTATTAAATTGGAGTATGGAGAATAATTATGGAAGAGACCGCCTGATAATAGTTATGTATTATAAAGAAGAACAATGCGATAATGACTCGTAACTCGAACTTTGCGACAAAGATAACACAATAAATCAGTTAAATGCTTTCTTTTCCTTTTTATTTTAGGATAAAAGACGATAAATGTCATTTTATACATTATTTCGGCCTCTCGTTTGCATATCTTACGAAAAAAAACGAAATTTGCGACGCTTTTAAACGGAACTTTACTAACACCTTTAAATAATTAAGAGAAATGACTAAAAGTGCATTGCAAATTGCAAGGGCTGCCTATCAGCCCAAACTTCCGAAAGCGCTGAAAGGAACTGTTAAGGCTGCAGAAGGAGCAGCTACTCAGTCTGTTGCTGATCAGGAAGAAATCAAGAAATTGTTCCCCAACACGTACGGAATGCCTTTGATTAAGTTTGAGACTACTGATGAGGCAGCCAACTTTCCCGCAATGAACGTGGGGGTTATCCTTTCCGGTGGACAGGCTCCTGGCGGTCACAATGTGATTTCCGGTATCTTCGACGGTATAAAGAAGCTGAACAAAGACAGCAAATTGTATGGCTTTATTCTGGGTCCCGGTGGCTTGGTTGATCATAATTACATCGAACTGACTGCCGAAATTGTCGATGAATACCGCAATACTGGTGGTTTCGATATCATTGGATCAGGTCGTACTAAGCTGGAGAAGGAAGAACAGTTTGAAAAAGGTTATGAGATTCTGAAGGAACTCAACATCAAGGCACTGGTAATTATTGGTGGTGATGACTCCAACACCAATGCTTGCGTACTGGCTGAATACTATGCTGCCAAGAATTATGGCGTGCAGGTAATTGGTTGCCCTAAGACCATCGACGGTGACTTGAAGAATGATATGATTGAAACTTCTTTCGGTTTCGATACGGCTTGCAAGACTTATTCTGAAGTAATCGGTAATATTCAACGTGACTGTAACTCTGCCCGTAAATACTGGCACTTCATCAAGTTGATGGGACGTTCTGCCTCTCACATCGCTTTGGAATGTGCATTGCAGGTACAGCCTAATATGTGTATCATTTCTGAAGAGGTTGAAGCTAAGGATATGTCTTTGGACGATATCGTGACCAGCATTGCCAAGGTCGTTGCTGAACGTGCAGCCCAGGGCAATAACTTCGGTACGGTTCTTATTCCCGAAGGATTGGTTGAATTCATTCCGGCCATGAAGCGTCTGATTGCTGAGTTGAACGACTTCCTTGCTGCCAATGCAGAGGAATTTGCCCAAATCAAGAAATCGGCTCAACGCGACTATATCATCCGTAAACTCTCTCCGGAGAATGCTGCCATTTACGCAAGCCTTCCCGAGGGTGTGGCACGTCAGTTGTCTTTGGACCGCGACCCGCACGGAAACGTACAGGTGTCTTTGATTGAAACTGAAAAATTACTGTCTGAAATGGTGGGTACCAAGCTGGCTCAGTGGAAAGAAGAGGGTAAGTTCGTAGGTAAGTTTGCTGCACAGCACCACTTCTTCGGTTACGAAGGACGTTGCGCGGCTCCGTCAAACTTCGATGCTGACTACTGCTACTCTTTGGGTTATGCAGCATCTGCATTGATTGCTAACGGAAAGACCGGTTACATGTCTTCTGTACGCAACACTACTGCTCCTGCCGAAGAATGGATTGCAGGCGGTGTGCCCATCACCATGATGATGAACATGGAACGCCGTCATGGCGAAATGAAGCCGGTTATCCAGAAGGCTCTGGTGAAACTGGATGGTGCTCCGTTCAAGGCATTTGCTGCTCAGCGTGACCGTTGGGCTATGGAAACAGACTATGTTTATCCGGGTCCTATCCAGTACTTCGGTCCGACAGAGGTTTGCGACCAGGCTACGAAGACTTTGCAGCTGGAACAGGCTAAATAAGTTGACGCATCAACAAGTTGATAATAAAACGGAAGGGCGGTTCATTCCGCCCTTTCTTTTGATTTACTCATGCCAACCAAGACCTCCACAAATCCCCGGCGCAGAACTGCTGCCACCCGTCGCTCTTCCTCTCCCTCTTCGCGGAGTAAGAAGAAATCGCAGCCGCGTACCATGCCCGTATGGTTGCGCAATCTTTGGGCGGTCTGTATCATTCTTATTTTTTCTACCGGCTTTTACTGGTTTTTCATTCGTCCATACGCTTATCGTTGGAAGCCTTGTTACGGCCAGAAAGGATATGGTGTGTGCATGCCCTGCAACTATGAGGTGCATGGCATAGACATATCTCATCATCAGGGGAAGATAGATTGGGAACTCCTGGCACATAACAGAGAAGCCAAATTTCCCATCCATTTTGTTTTTCTGAAGGCCACCGAGGGCGGCGACCATGGCGATGATACGTTTACGCAGAACTTCGGTCAGGCGCGTAAGTATGGTTTTATCCGTGGTGCCTATCACTACTTTATCCCTAAGACCGATGCCCACAAGCAAGCCGATTTCTTTATCCGTACCGTGCAGCTGGCAAAGGGAGACCTGCCTCCCGTACTTGATGTGGAGACTATCGGCAAGCAGTCACCGCAGGAACTTAAAACGGCTGTCAAGACTTGGCTGGACAGGGTTGAGTCCCATTATGGCGTGAAGCCTATCCTTTATACTTCCTATAAATTCAAGGAGCGTTATCTCGGCGACTCCATTTTCAATACTTATCCTTACTGGATAGCCCACTATTATGTAGATTCCGTGTGCTATGAAGGCAAGTGGCACTTTTGGCAGCATACCGATGTGGGTGCTGTGCCCGGTATTGAAGAGGAAGTTGACCTGAACGTATTCAACGGGACATTGGAAAAATTGCAGGCACTTACTCTGCAAGAATAATCCTGGCACCACTGTACACAACACATTTCATGTGGCGACTATTTCATGCAAGTGTTCGTTATTGAACAAGTGTCCGTTATCGGACAGGATGTTAATATGTTATGAATCTCACAGTCAGTATATTACGATATTGGCATGCAACTTGTTTTTCTATTGCCCAAATAGCTGTGATATGATAAGAAAGTATTTGCAACAATCTTTTATGTTACTGAAACAAAATCCCTTGTTCAGTAGTCTTTACATCTTGGGCACCGGACTCGCCATAGCTTTGGCGATGGTACTTGCCATACTCTACTATATAAAGGTGGGAGATATTTATCCGGAAAGCCATCGTAGCAGAATGATGGTGGCTTTGTCTGCACATATGCAGGGAGAGGATACTTCTAATAATACGACTTGGTGCTATTCTTTGCCGTTTGTCAAGAATTGTTTTTATCCGTTGGAGGATGTGGAAGCTGTGACGGCAGTCACGAAAGTCAATCCGGTCACTGTGAAATCGGAGATGATGAAACGGCCGTTGTCTGTCATGCGGAAGTTTACGGATGTGGCGTTTTGGAAAGTGTTCGATTTTAAGTTCATAGCCGGTGGGCCGTTTACGGAGGCGGACTTTCAGAGTGGAGTTCCTGTGGCAGTAGTTTCGGAAGAACTGGCCCGGCGCATATTCGGGCGGGTAGATGTCGTGGGAAGCGAGTTGAACATGAATTATCGGAAATATAGGATTTGCGGGGTAGTGAAGTCGCCTAGCTACGCTATGAAACTTAGTTTTGCGGATGTGTGGTTACCTTATACGTGTGATGTGTCTTTGAAAGACAGTTATATGGATGTAATAGGGGCTTTCCAAGTGGCCATTCTTTTGCATTCTGCCGGGGATGCCGGAAGGGTGAAGGAGTGTGTGGACGAATATGTACGTAAGTTCAACCTGCAGCCACACGATGGTTATAGGCTGGTGCTGCATGGACAGCCCTACATGTATTGGAAATCAATGTTCTATCAGAATGACATGGAAGAGTTGGATTATGCGAAGATTCTTCGTGAGATGGGTGTTTGGTTGCTGTTGCTATTATTGGTGCCGGCGCTCAACCTTTCGGGGATGATTGCTTCACGTATGGAGTGGCGTCTGCCCGAAATGGGAGTGCGTAAGGCATTCGGGGCAACCCGCGGCAGGTTGTTTGCACAGATAATTTGGGAGAATTTGCTATTGACGGTATTGGGGGGAGTGCTGGGATTATTGATCTCTTTTGGTATGCTGTTTTTGGCACAACAGTGGTTGCTGACTATGCTTGACGGAGGAACACAGCTCTTTCCGGATGGCACACAGGGCGTTACGTGGGACATGCTTTTCAATCCATACGTGTTCTTGTTCACGTTTCTCATCTGTGTGTTGTTGAATTTGGTTTCAGCATTGATACCGGCTTTTCTATCTTTGAAGAAAAATATTGTTTATTCTCTTAACAAACAAAAATGATATTATTATGTTTGGACAAATCATACGATACCTTTGGAACTGCCGTCGCCACAATTTGTGGATTATGATAGAGCTGATTGTAATTACTATCGTCAGCTGGATGGTGATAGATCCGCTTTTTGTGCTGAATTATAACCGTGGAATTCCTGACGGTTATGATGTTGACGGGCTGTATCGCTTGCAACTGATGCGGAATCCGGAAGATACGGTGTCCAATCCGGCCGATGACTATCGGCTGATTATGCAGAAGTTGCGCAACATACCTTCCGTTGATGCCGCTACTTGTGTGTTGCGTGGTGCTTATCCCAGTTCGCCGGGTATGAATGCCAACAATATAGTGAAAGATACCGTAGCGATAACCACTACCTATATTCCTTTTTTCCGTGGTTCGGACTTTTTCCGTACTTGGCGTTTCCGTTCGGCATCAGACGGCACATGGGAGACCTTGGAGAATCTGGAAGTGCCTGATGATGGTATTATCTTGAGTGAAGATGCCGCCGCAGTTTTGTCCGGAGGAGGCGACATGGTAGGTCAGACTGTGCATGAAGGTAATGGAGACGGCCTCTCTTATCGGGTGGTGGCGTTGATGCGGCCTTTCAAGATGCGTAATGGCATGCAGCCTTGTGCCGTGCGGCTGGTACCTATTATAGGTGAGATGCCCGAGTGGGGATTTAATGGGATGCGCATCTTTATTCGTGCAAAGGAAGGAATCTCGGAAGAGCGTTTTGTAGAGCAATTTTTGCAATGGTCGGATGAGAATCTGGCGGGAGGGTCATTGGTGTTCAAGGATTTCTTGCCGTTTCACGAAATACAGGCAGCTTCGGATTTGGAGAAAGGCGTTACCAATGAGATACGCTCTAAATATCTCCTTGCTGTCTTTTTCCTGTTCAATTTGCTGCTTGCAGTGAGCGGGACGTTTTGGATGAACACCAGTGGCCGGCATGAAGAAATAGGTATCCGTCTTTCGTATGGTGCTTCGCCCGGAAAAATCCGGCTGATGCTGTTTGGCGAGGGGATAGCATTGACGACAGTTGCCGTGTTGCTGGGATGTTTCGTCTATTTCCAGTGGGCGTGTTTTGAGGGTTTGTATGCTTTTGGCGATCTGTATTCTTATGAAAAGAGAATGGTTGTTACGTCCGATTCCTATTTGCCCGGCCATTTCGGTTTGCACTTTATGATTGTTTCGTTGCTGGTATATCTGTTGATGATGCTGGTAACGTGTCTGGGAATATCTGTTCCGGCATACAGAATCAGTACCATTTCTCTGGTGAGAGCGTTGAAGGATGAGTAATCAATCCTTCAACACTTTTACAGGCATGAAGAATTACGGTTTTTGAAACTTCACCGCCGCCCATCGGTTCTTTTCACAATGGTGGACAAAGTGCAGTCCGTTGCGTTCGGCTTCTTCGCGGATGACGGGAATGTCATCTATGTAGAAACCACTCATCAACAACTCCGCTCCGGGATTCATGCGGGCTATGTAGTACTTCATGTCCGCCAGGAGGATATTGCGGTTGATGTTGGCGATAACCATATCAAACGGACCTTTGCTTTCCAGAGAGGAGGCGTCACCTTGGGATACGGTAATGTTATCCACTCCATTCAATGCTATATTTTCGAGGGAGTTGCGTACACACCATTCATCTATGTCGATAGCCGTACAAGGAGAGGCTCCACGCATACGTGCCAGTATGGCGAGGATGGAAGTTCCACACCCCATATCGAGCAGTGATTTGCCTTGCAGGTCACTGTCCAGCAGTTCGCCGATGATGAGGCTGGTGGTCTCGTGGTGTCCCGTGCCGAATGCCATCTGCGGATTGATGACGATGTCATATTCTGCTTGTGGGACATCGTTGTGAAAAGTGCTGTGAATGACACAACGGTCTCCGATAACGATGGGCTGGAAGAAGTTCTTCTCCCATTCCTCGTTCCAGTCTTTATCTTCTGCTTCCACATAACTGTATTCTATTTGTGCGTCGGGCAAGGGAAAGTAGGCAAGTGCCTCTTTAAGAACGGTTTCGCTATAAAGTTCTTTCTGTATGTAAGCGGTGATGCCGTCGGTCTGTTCGACAAAACTTTCAAAGCCGGCTTCACCCAGGACGCCGGAAAGTACATCGTTGACTATTTCTGTACACGGAACGGTGCGGAATGTAAATTCTAAATATTTCATCGGAATATAATTGTTTGTTAAATACAGAATATGCTTCTTAGAAGCAAACCGGTTTCTGCGTATATTTGTTTATCTTTCTGCAAAGGTAATGCAAACCGGGGGGAGAATAAAACGAACGTGCTCTTTTTTTATCCGCTAGAGACTTTGATTTATTGAATGATAGTGTATTTAGGGAATTCCCTATCAATCTTTGGGGAAAATCTGCTGCATGGGATAAAATCAGGCGTTATCTTTGTGACGTGAAGAAATAGATAGATGTAAAATCCATAAACCAAACTAATATGAAAAAGATTGTTTTTTTATCGCTTTTTGCCTTGTGCCTTCCATGGACACTGGCGGCACAAAGTATAGATGACGACCTTTACTACATTCCTTCCAAGAATAAGGAAGAGAAAAAAAAAGAGGTGAAGCAGGAGAAGAAAGTAGCCGCTCCCGTAGAAGAGATTGTAGTAAAGTCGAATGCGCCGACCACTATCTATTCGTCGCCGGGAAGCACTACCGTTGTAGTAAAAGACCGTAAGGGGAAAACCCGCGACGTGGACGAATATAACCGTCGTTACGACTCCCGCAACAATGATTTCGTGATGGAGAACGATACCCTTTACATCAATGAAAAAGAAGATGACGGCTTGGACGGCGAATGGGTGAACGGTGAGTTTGAAGGTTCACAAGATGATTACGAGTATGCTACCCGTATTATCCGTTTCCGCAATCCCCGTTATGCCATCAGCATCAGCAGCCCACTGTATTGGGATGTGGTCTATGGCTTGAATTCCTGGGATTGGAACGTGTACACCGATGGTCTGTATGCATACGCTTTCCCGACATTTACCAACCGCTTGTGGTGGGACTGGCGCTATAACTCTTACGGTTGGGGCGGATATCCTTACTATGGCTGGGGATGGAACAGCTGGCACAGTCCGAGCTGGAGCTTTGGCTGGGGCGGCTGGTACGGCGGTGGCTGGTGGGGACACCATCATCATCACCATCACTATCATCCCGGATATTATCCCGGCGGCGGTGGCCATTGGGGAGGAGGCAGTCATTGGGGAAATACCTATACAAACAGACGTTCATTTGGAAGTTCTCGTGGAAATAGGGTCTCTGCCTATGGAGGAAGTACTACAACCAGACGTTCTTCTTATGTGAATGGTGGGCAAACAGTGCGTCGCAGTGGTGCTGCAACGGGACAAGTCAGGCGTGGAAGTACCGACACTAATCGCAGAGTAGTAGGGACAAGGTCATCTGCTGCTACGCGTTCCAGCGCTATTCGCTCCAGTGCTACGCGTTCGGATGCCGCTACGAGCAGACGCTCTACTTATACTCGTCCAAGTAGTACACGTAGTAGTTCCTATGGTAGTAGTCGTTCTACTGTAGAGGGAGTACGACGTAGTAGTTCTACAGCAGGCGGCCGTTCATCGGTAGGGACATCTTCGCGGAGTACTACCCGTAGCTCGGCAACTTATAATCGTGGCTCAAGTACTGCTCCTGCACGTAGTAATTTCAATAATAATCGCAGTAGCCGTTCTTATAATAATAGTAGTACGCGTTCTTATAATAATAGTGGCAGTAATAGTGGTTCCTCTTCCAGCTTCTCTTCTGGAGGTGGTTCTCGTTCCTCGGGTGGAAGTTATTCAACCGGTGGAGGATCTTCTCGTTCAAGTGGTGGAAGTTCCAGAAGGAGATAAAGGACTTACTGATTAATTCTAAAAAGTGGATTTATGAAAAAAAATATAATGATGATGGCACTTGCTATGTCTATAGCCGTAAGTGTCAATGCACAGACTATCTATGATGCAGCTAATATTGCAAATAAAGATTTGAATGGGACTGCTCGTTTTGTGGGAATGGGAGGTGCTATGGGAGCATTGGGAGGAGATATCACCACTATGGGAACTAATCCTGCAGGCATAGGTATATATCGTAGTAATGATGCTGCTGTTTCTTTTGGATTCTCTTCATATGGAACTGAAAGTAACTATATGGGTAATAAAATGAGTTCGGATAAGACACGGGCAGATTTTAATAATGCAGGTTTTGTGTTTTCCACAAAGGTGGGAAATGTAACGCCCTTGCGATACGTGAACTTTGGATTCAACTACCAGCGTGTAAAATCTTTTTATAATAACATGCAGATGGAAGGTAATCTTGGTGATTTCTCTCAAACTATTTATATGGCTAATCAGGCATCAGATGCAGGTGGTATTAAAGATTGGCCTGATAATCCTTACCGGGATAATAATATAGGTTGGCTCTCTGCTATGGGATATAATGGTTATTTGATTACGGACTTGATTTCGCAAGGAGATTTAGATAATTTGTTGGCTTCAAACCCCAATTATTCTAACTATGTACCTTATATGAAAGATGGTGTGCAAGTGCAAAATGTGGATGAAGAATTGATGTACCGCACTCCGGGCGAATATGTAGGTATGTACACCGGAGCAGATGCTAAGTTTCATTCTGAGGAACGTGGAGGAATTGATCAGTTTGACTTTAATGTTGCCTTTAATTTTAACGACCGTATCTATTTTGGATTAACTGTTGGAGCTTATGCATTGGACTATAGCAAATACTGTATCTATGATGAAAATTATGGTGGAGGTGAAGGCTATAACTTACAGACATGGAGTAAAATCAATGGAGCAGGCTTTGATGTGAAGTTGGGAACTATCGTACGTCCGTTTGAGTATTCTCCATTACGTATAGGGTTCTCGATACACACACCGATATTCTATAGCCTGGATTATAAAACCAATGCACGTTTGGAGTCTGATGTATGGAATGACTTGAATGTGAAGAATGAAGTGGGTACTCCGAGCAATGAGATAGGACATTATGATGAAGATACTTATGATATCCTTAATGGCGACATGGTAAGCAAATTTCAACTTCGTACTCCGTGGACCTATAATCTCAGTTTAGGATATACTGTAGGTAATAATTTGGCATTGGGAGCTGAATATGAATATAAGGATTATTCTTCTATTCAGTTCAGAGATGATGCAGGTTATGCTGATTCTTTCGATTATGAGAATTCTACTACAGACATGTTGAAAGGTGTCAGTACCATTCGTTTGGGAGCAGAGTATAAGGTGATTCCTCAGTTTGCCTTGCGCGCCGGTTATAATTATCAATCTTCTATTTTCAGGGATGATGCTTTTAAGAATCTTCCACTAAACTCCATCCAGACAGATACGGACTTTGCCAACAGTGAGTCATTGAGTAACTATACATTGGGTATAGGCTATCGCGGTTCTATGTTCTATGCCGATTTAGCTTATAAGTATACTACTTATGATGCAAAGTTCTATCCATTTGATACATTTGATGGGACAACTTTGGCACAAGCAACCAAAGTAACCAATACGCGCAGCCAAGTACTGCTTACGTTAGGTGTGCGTTTCTAAAAGAACAATTTTCATTGCATATAACCTTTCATTGTCAATACCTTAGGGTATAAAAGAACTCCCCGGAATGTACAAATACATTTCGGGGAGTCTTGTGTTATAAGGGAGGGATTACAGATACCATGCCACGCCAAATGAATAGGGAGATACTTCCGGTCCCTTGTCTTTCTGGAATAATCCGTATGTGGAGTAGCGCAGGTAAATGCCGATATTACCATAACCGGCTTGTGCCAGCAGGTTTATGCCGACGGGCTGCACATACATACCTTTGCCTACGGTTTTCTTCTTGCCTCCGTTGATGTGTGAGAATGACTTCACACCGTGGCGTATCTCAAATTCGGGACCGGCATTGAAGAACACTTTGCGTCTTCCCACTCTTTGTTGCCATTCCATCAATACGGGTACGCGGAAGAAGAAATGGCGCAGACGGCTTTTATTGTAGCTGGTCTCTTCGTTGCCTGCGGTGAAGATGCTGGTTCCGTTTTCCTTTAGCAAGGCATAGTTACCGTCGATATTGAAAGAACGGTATCCCCAGCTGACTCCCAGATTGATTCCCCAATGCGGGTTCTTCTTGAAGTTGTGATATACGGAGAGGATGTTGAAGCCGAATTCCCACGATTTGGACAAGTCGAGTACCATCTTGTCGCTTGCTCCGAAGGAAAGGAAGTCGTTAGCCAGCCGGCTGTAGCCAATATACAGACCGGAACAGTGCGGTTCGTAAGCATTGTATCTTCTCTTTTTGGGGATGAATGGCAGGGCGTCGAGGAAAGTGCGCTTGTCTGCATCCACTTTCTCAAGATAGACTCCTTCATAAATTTGCACTTCTTTTTTTTCGCCGTCTTCCAGCTGCTCTTCGTACACCTTGATGCGCATGTCTCCTTTTCCTTTCCGGATGATGATGGAGTCGCCTTGTGTCTGTACTGTAGCTTTCTGTTCAGGGTCAGTCTGTTGTTGTGCTGCCATGCGGCCGGCCGGCACAGCAAGCAGGCAGGCCAAAATCATAATTCTGGTTTTCATATCGTATATTGTTTTTAGAGTTATTCCGATTTGTAAAGCATATTCATCATTTCCTTTTCACTGAGCAGGCCCTCTATGTAAATCAAAGTACCCATGGAGCCTTTTCCTATCTTGAAAATGAGGTAGCGGTTCAGCTTCTTCCCGTTGCGTTCCACCTCTTTCAGTTGGTAATAGGCGCTACGCAGAATGCCGCTTTCCATTACCTCTTGCGCCTTCTTTGCGTTGTCCTGCTTGTCGTGGGCAATGGCCTGCTGGATTTCCCGGCAATAGGGGAATACATCCTTGAATACAAGGCTCTTGTAGGTAGTCATTCGGTAAGATTTCAGGATGCTGCCGTTCAGCTCTACCCTGGTCACGCCCTTTTGTTCGCCGTACTTGTTGAACAGGTCGGCTATTTGCAGTCCCTCTTGCGCATGTGCAAAGGCCGGCAGGCAAATCAGCAGGGACAAGAGGCACAGCCTGCGCAGGCAAATCTGTATAGATGTTTTCATAAGCTTGTTTATATTAGTGTTGAAACAGTAAGTTGTTTAAGTCTTCCTCCGTGAAGCCGGCATGTTGCAGGGCTTCCAGCGCTTTGGCTTCCACCAGCTTCTCGTCCGTGTACCGTTTTCCGTCGATGACGACATAATTTTCAAGAACACCGGAAAGCGGAAATATAGTCTTGGCTACCCCGAGAAGCAGGAGCAATCCGGCGGCAACGCCGCTTATGGCATAGCACATGCGGTAAAAGCGGGAGGGCTTTCCGGAAGGCTGTTCCTGTTGTTTTTCCTTCGGTGTGATTGTTGAAACGGCTTCCTTCCTGGTCACTGAAACGGCTTCCTTATCCAGATAGACGAATAGGGGGCGGTAAACCAGCAGATGTTCCGGCACCTTTTCTTCTTCTGTAAAGAAACGGCGCAACCAGCGTTCTTCTTCGCAGGAGGTTTCTCCTTCAAAATATTTATCCAGCAGTTCATCTATCTTCATGCTTCCTTTCTCCTTTCTCTTTTTCCTTGTATGGTTTGCAGGTAAATGTCTCTCACTTTTTTCCGGGCTCTCGACAGGTTGCTGCGGATGGCTTCCGGTCCGCAGCCCGTGATTTCAGCGATTTCATCCGTCTCGTATCCTTCGATGTCCTTCATCCGCATGATGGTGCGTTGAAGATGGGGCAGCGAGTTGATGATTTCGTGCATCAGGCAGATTTCATCTTTGATTTCCAACAGCTGTTCAGGTGTTCCGGCAGGGGATGCTGCCTGCACAATGTCGAGAGACTGATTGTCATTACGTTTGCAGCGCCACATATCTATGCAGGTGTTGTGCGTCAACGTCATGGCAAATGCCTCGATGCTCCGGTACTGATTCAGTTCAAGCCTTTTGTTCCATAGCTTGAGCAGTACCTCCTGAACGGCATCTTCTGCATCCTCCGGGGCGTCGGTCAACTTCCGTGCATAGCTCAACAGCTTGGCACGGAGTGGAAGAACGGTTATTTTGAATTCTTTGAGTTCCATTTCTGTAGATAAGACGAATGGGATTGATAAACGTGACATCAAAGATAGGGAAAAAGAAACATCTGACCTGCAAATGAGGTCGTCTCTTCCTATAGAGAAAGAGATCTGATGCCTACTTTAAACTTTATCTTTAGGCTGAAGATGTAGATATTCAACCTGAAGATATATATCTTCATACCGGATATGTATATCTTCAGTGTGAAGATAAATCTTGTTCCCTGCTTCAGCCGGTTTTTCCGGTAGGATGAGATGTCCTTGCAAGGTAGGTGAGATGGCTTAAGGTCTGCTGTCTGTGTGGCAGTGTGACGTTGGCGTATAAAAAAAGTGCCCTTCTGTTTCCGGAAGGGCACTTCAATATATTCAGAAATAAGGATTATTTCTTGAAATAGCGGTTGTACAGGCCTTCGAAACCTTTACCGTGACGAGCTTCGTCCTTAGCCATTTCGTGAACGGTATCATGGATAGCGTCGAGGTTCAAAGCTTTGGCGCGGGTAGCGATGCGCTTCTTGTCTTCGCATGCACCTGATTCTGCGTTCATTCGCTTCTCGAGGTTTGTCTTGGTATCCCATACACAGTCGCCCAGCAGTTCGGCAAACTTGGAAGCATGTTCTGCTTCTTCCCAGGCGTAACGCTTGAAAGCCTCTGCCACTTCGGGATAGCCTTCACGGTCTGCCTGGCGGCTCATTGCCAAGTACATGCCTACTTCTGTGCATTCACCCATGAAGTGGTTGTTCAAGTCCTTAATCATTTCATCGTCGCAACCTTTGGCTACACCGATAACGTGTTCGTCGGCAAATACCAACGGACCGCCGGCTGTTGCTTCTTCAACTTCTACAAACTTGCTTGCGGGAGCTTTACACAATGGGCATTTTTCGGGAGCTGCATCTCCTTCGTATACGTAACCGCATACTGTGCATCTAAATTTTTTCATTTTCTCTCAGATTTTAATTAGTTGAATTAATTATTCTTCGTTATTCTTAAACGTTCTTCTTCCATACAATGCTTGCAGATGCCTTTGTAGTAATAGTGGATTTCCTGCACGTCGTGTCCGTCCATATCCATGTCTATTACTGTCTTGGTGTTGTTATTGCACATCAAGTCATAAATTTTTCCGCAACGTTTACATAAAAAGTGACCGTGCGGACTGGTATCGGCATCGTAACATGTGTTACGCTCGTCAATGGTCAGAGTTTGTGCCGCGCCTTGCTCACTAAGCAACTTCAGGGTATTGTATACCGTTGTCTTGGACAATGTCGGTATAGAGGGAGACAATGCCGTATATATTTCATCCACCGTGGGATGCGTACGATGCTCCATCAGATAGTTCATAATGGCTATGCGCTGCACTGAAGGCTTAATGTGATGATTCTGCAATCGTTTTATTACATCCATGTCATCTTATTATTCAAACTTGTAATAATTACATTTTTAATTCTTTTGCAAAGATAAGAAGTTCCTATAATTCTCCAAAAGATTTCCGGAATATTTTTAGCAGCAACCATTAAAAATGCTGATATGTTCCTCGTGCCGGTAAGCCACGGCTCTTTCATTTAACTCCCTTAAATGAAAGAGCCGTGTCCGGTAAGAGAAAACGTTTTATCTCTTATCTCTCTTAATCAGAATTTTGCACTATCTTTGCCACGAAAACGAAGATAGTGCAAATCGAATAAATAATATGACATCCTTATGAATTACGGATATGTAAAAGTAGCGGCGGCTGTGCCCCGTGTCAAGGTGGCTGACTGTAAGTTCAATGCCTCAGAGATTGAAAAAGAGATTATTATAGCCGACGGGAAAGGTGTGCAAATCATTGCTTTTCCGGAGTTGTGCATTACCGGATATACTTGTGGTGACCTTTTTGCCCAGCAGCTTTTGCTCGAAGAGGCGGAAATGGGGTTGATACAGATTCTGAACAATACGCGCCAGCTGGATATTATTTCGATATTGGGCATGCCCGTTGCACTGAACGGTGTGTTGCTGAATGCGGCGGTTATCATTCAGAAGGGAAAGGTGCTGGGCGTTGTCCCCAAGACTTATCTTCCTAATTATAAGGAATTTTATGAGAAACGCTGGTTTACTTCGGCTTGTGATGTATCGGAAAACAGTGTGCGCCTTTGCGGACAGATTATTCCGATGGGGAGAAACCTGCTGTTCGAAACGGCTGATACCACTTTCGGGGTGGAGATATGCGAGGATTTGTGGGCGCCCATACCGCCCAGCTCTACGCTGGCGCTGCAGGGTGCGGAAGTCTTGTTCAATCTTTCGGCCGACAATGAAGGTATCGGCAAGCACAATTATCTGCGCTCGCTCATCAGCCAGCAGTCGGCACGTTGCATTGCCGGGTATGTATTCAGCTCGTGCGGTTTCGGAGAATCCACTACGGATGTGGTGTTTGCCGGCAGCGGGCTGATTTATGAGAACGGGACTCTGCTGGCGGCAAACGAACGCTTCTCCTTCGAGGGGCAGGTGGTCATCAGCGAAATTGATGTGGAACACTTGCGTACGGAGCGACGGGTGAATACGACCTTCTCGGCTTGCCATGCAAATTGTGTCTCAGACCTCCCGGTACGAATCTCTACGGAGTATGTCGACAGCAGGGATTTGAACCTGACACGTACTTTTGAGCCGCATCCGTTTGTTCCGCAGGGGATAATGCTGGACGAACGCTGCGAGGAAGTATTTTCCATTCAGGTGTCCGGACTGGCGCAACGTCTGGTGCATACTAAAGCGAAGAGTGCCGTTATCGGCATTTCGGGCGGACTGGATTCTACGTTGGCGCTATTGGTCTGTGTGAAGACTTTCGATAAGTTGGGATGGTCTCGCCAGGGCATTGTCGGGGTCACCATGCCGGGATTCGGGACGACCGACCGTACATATACTAATGCGATGGACTTAATGAACTCCCTCGGTGTGACCGTCCGCGAAGTCAGTATCAAGGAGGCTTGCATACAGCATTTCAAGGATATAGACCATGATGTCCATGTGCACGACGTGGTCTACGAGAACGCGCAGGCACGGGAGCGTACCCAAATCTTGATGGATATTGCCAACCAGACTTGGGGAATGGTTATCGGTACGGGTGACCTTTCGGAACTTGCCTTAGGATGGGCCACCTACAATGGCGACCACATGTCGATGTACGGTGTGAATGCCAGCGTCCCCAAGACTCTGGTGAAGCACTTGGTGAAATGGGTGGCAGAGCATGACATGGATGATGCTTCACGCGTTACGTTGCTCGACATTGTGGATACTCCCATTAGTCCGGAACTGATTCCCGCAGATAAGAACGGAAATATCCGGCAGATTACTGAGGACTTGGTGGGTCCGTATGAGCTTCACGACTTCTTTCTTTATTACTTCCTGCGCTGCGGTTTCCGTCCTTCCAAGATTTTCTTCTTGGCAGCACGCACATTCAAAGGGATGTATGATGAAGAAACCATCAAGAAATGGTTGCAAATCTTCTGTCGCCGTTTCTTCAACCAGCAGTTTAAGCGTTCCTGCTTGCCGGATGGTCCGAAGGTCGGGAGTATCTCCCTCAGTCCGCGCGGTGATTGGAGGATGCCGAGCGATGCCTCATCGGAGATGTGGCTAAGGGAGGTGGAAGGACTTTGATTCTTTACTTCGGGCGTGCCGTAATATCTATGGGTATTTGATGACTGCAACAGTTATGCAGTATCACTGCATAACTGTTGCAGTCGTACTGCATATCGGTTTGCAGCGCCACTGCAACGGCTTTGCAGTGGCACTGCAAAATGTATGCAGGATTTTGCAGTAATAATCTATTGATTAATAGCTGGTTGTAAAAGTAGGGATATGCTGCGTGTATGAAAAAGTGCAGCTTAGTTTCGTTTCCCGTAGTATCGTTTGTAGATTTTCTTGTATTCCTTTCCCTTTTTGAAACTATCCAGCCATGTATTGAGGCTGTCCAGCAGGATAGGTGACTGTTTGCTCACTCCCCAGGAATAGAATTGCGTGAAGCTGACGGCGGTATTGATGTCTATTTGAGGAATACTGTCGGCTGCGGTACGGGCAATGCTTTCGTCGCATACGGCATAGTCAATGTCTCCGTGGGCTACCAATGCAATCAGTTGTTCGGAACCGTACTTCTCTATCTCCTCAACGTAGATGGTGTCGCCTATCTCATTTCCCAGGTTGCGGATACGTAGTATGGAAGGGGAGCCTTTCACTACGTGTAGCGTCTTGCCCGCCAAGTCCAGTTGGTTTTTGATGAACAGTGATGAGTCGGGAACATTCTCGAGCTTGCGCTGCACCAGCACTTGCTTGTTCAGTACGATGGGGGTGGTAAGCAGCAAGGAGTCTTTCAGCTCGCTGGTGGCAAGGATGCCGTAGGCAATCACGTCATATTGCCCGTCGGCCAGACCTTCCAGCCGCTTGTTGAAGCTCATTTCCGGTGATATGGCAGCCTGCAGTCCGTGGTCGCGTGCAAAAGCTTCTATCAGCTCGTAGTGGAAACCGGACAAGGTGTCATCATCCACATAGAAACTGATGGAGTTGTATTCCGTCGAAACATGTATGATGCCTTCGGCAGCTATCTCGGCATAGTCGCGCGGATGACCTTTCTGTTTCTCTTCTTTCTTGATGAGATAGTGGGCTATGAGAGCTGCCGTAACTCCCAGAAGTGCGTATTTGAGCAGTCTGCTTTTTATCATACAGTTGTCTGTTAGTCATAGAAATTCCATGAGACGCCAATCTTGAACAAGCGCGGATTGATGGGGTAGTGCGGTGTCAGGAAGGAATTGGCGCTTCCCATACCCGCGTTGACGTGATACATCATGGCAAAGATACGCGTCCGTTTCAAGTGCAGGTTGGCATATACGTTTACGATGGGGTAACCGCCTATTTCCACCAAGTCGTCCGTAGGCTGCAGATGGAACTGCTGGACACCGGGCGCATAGGCGGGTGCGTTATACTTGGTGAAGTAACGGACATCGGCACCCAGCTGAACGGTCAGCACCTTCTTGGCGAGCTTGGTCAGTATGTAGAAGTTATGGTAGAGCGAGAGTTTGGGCAATGGAAGTACCGCTTCATTGCTTGTCTTCTGCCAGGTCACTTCGTTGTCCAGATGGAAGACACCAAGGCGGAAGTCTTGTTTCAGCGTGGCAGACAGCACTTGTATGTTGCCTCCGTTCTGTTCGGGCAGGGCGCTTTGGTTGAAGTAAGTGTAGTTCTTGATATTTTCTGCACCGGCACGGAGATTGGTTCCCCAATGGGAAATGTTCAGCTCGCCTTCCACACGCGTACGGAATTCCTTGTCCATGTTGTCATTGTCCCAGTTGTAGTGGTTGGAGTGATAATGACGCATATAGAAGGAAGGAAGCGTGTTACTCACATAACCGCGGGCGTAGAAGTTCACCGTATCTTTCCATAGACGGAAGTTCAGGTCCAGATTGGCGTTGACGCGGAACTGTCCGATGGCTTTGTCTACCAACCCCACTTCGCCGTTTACGTTGTAGTGCAGCAGTTTGCCTTCGCGCTTGGCGAGTTCGCCACCCAGGAAGATTTCCTGCTCGGTGTAGCGGATGCGGCGCATGTCGGTAAGCGTGTCCGTGTTCATCAGGTCGTACCGGCTGAACTTGTGGGAGACATAAGCCGTAAGTCCGGCTTTGGCATATTTGTTGAAACCCTCCAGCAAGGCTATTCCGAACACGTTCTTTACGCTGAATGCCGTGGTGGAGTCGTTACTGTGATTCTTGTAAAGCTTGTACTCTTCCGGGAAGAATCCTTCGGGCTCGCTTCCCGAACGGAATTGGTGCCGCGACCGCTCTACTTTCAGGGTATGGATAAAGCTGGTGACGGGGACGAACTCTTCTTCGAAAAGTGAGTCGTTGCCTGCGGTAGAAACAGGCGGCAAGCTGTCATTGGCTGCTGCAAGAGTGCTGACCGATTTTGATGCTATGCTGTCGTTTGGCAATGCTATGTCGTTGTTCGAAGCGGATATTTCGGCTTCGGAAGACGGGGAGGATGAAGCTTTGGGTACGGACACCGTCGGTTTGCCTTCTTGTGTGCTCCGTAATCTCCGCGTAAAACCAAGACGATAGCGCTGTGTCAGATAGATATAAAAATCCTTGTTGCGGTTGGAGCTCTGTTCCAATTTAACCGGTATAGTGGTGGACTCGTACTCTTTCTTTCCTCCGGACATGTTTTCGGGACGGGTGATGTATTGGTCGTCTGCAATACCGCCGTTCTCGTTCATCTTCAGGAAAAAGTTGTTGTAGACTGCTTGTACCTGGTATTTCTCGCCGATATAGCTGCCGAACAGTCCTGCATTGAAGTGTGAGGTGGACTGGTTCTGGTAATAACCGCGCCCATACAGATAGTCGATGTTGAAGCCAAATGCCAACTGCTTGTTGACGTTGACGGAGAAGTAGGACTTGAAGCGTTCTTCACCGTTCACTTTGTTGCCGGCCTTATAGTAGGTGAGATTGGTGTAAGGCACGTTGCTGTTGGTGAAAAGCACCTGGTCGGGACGTGTGAAAAAACTGGAGAAGGGAGCCATGAAGATGGTCGGCTCGCTTTCTTCCCGTTCGAAGAACAGACGTGAGAGGCGTGGTGAACCTAAATTCCCCAAATAATTGTAGTGGCCGAACATTCCTTCCACCAGATTGGTGTTCTGGAAGTTGAGGCTGGCCGTGTCGGCAGGCATGATGGTACGGTTACCCAGTGTCTCACTTAGTTTCCACATGTAAAGCTTGGGTGGAAGACTTTGAATCTCAGTATTGGTACTGTCTTCCAGATTGTCCGGCTGGGTGTTCGGGTCAATTTGGTTACCGAACCGGTCGCGATTGTTCGTCGGGTTTAAGGTGTTTTGAGCCATAGCTCCCCATATCCCCATAACGGACAGAAATATATATGTCAGTACAATTCGTCTCATAATTAGGCGCAAAGATAATGCAAACTGAAAGTAGTACAAAAAAAGAGGGTTGTTTTTTAACCTACATTATTTCACATGTTTCACCTTGTCGCCTAATTTATTCTCTTTTAGTTGTTTACGATGAAATATAGAAGCTTGCGGCTGAAGCATAGGGAATGCGGGAAGCGTTTATGCTTTCAGCCAGTTGGCGGAATGGGTATTTACGCGGCACTGACCATAATCAGTGCCGGCAGATATATGTAAAAAAGATGTTGGATATTAATAGAAAAAGTCCGAAGTATAGATACAAAAAAAACGGAACAATTGAAGGATAATTTTATCCCCAACCTTGGGATAGAAAAACCAAAATTTGGGACGGACATTCCAAGGGGTGGGATAGAAAGTGGCAAAGGTGAAGGAAGTGAAGGCAGAAAAGGTGTACTTTTTAAAAGTTCCATAAATTTGCTGCTTATTTTTTTATATCTATCAACACTTCCCAATAACCGGATTTGGTACTTCCTATTCGTTTTAGTATTCCTGCCTTTTGCAGTTTCCCTAAGTTGTATTTAATTCCGTCAGCCGTACTGTTCGGTATAGCTTCTGTCAGTTCTTTGCGAGTGGCAGATGGATGGGCTTTTAGATATTCTATGATGGCTTTTTGGAGTACTGTTTTCCTTAAAACTTTTTCTTGGGTAGTTTCTTGGGTAGTTTCTTGGGTAGTTTCTTGGGTAGTTACTCTTTCTGGATACTCAAACTTGAATATCGTCCATACACCTGAAGCGTCATAGCGGAAATCCGGTGTAGAGAAACCGTCGTTCATGCAAGCCGTCATGATACGTTCTATACCTCGTCCCCATGCTTCAATCTCTCCGGAACGGAAGAACGTATTGGCAATATCGGGATTATAGGGGAAACTCCGATGTGAGGACAGCAATGTCTCTACTGTCCAACCATCTGGCAATACACCTCCATTTACTATTTCTAATTTATTCTCGTATACGCGAATTTGAATGGGAGAAGGTTCCGCATAATCCTTATTGATACAAGCATTCAGCAATGCTTCGCGTAGAGCTTCCTTTGGCATAGGTAATGTCTCTATGCGTTGAATGCCCTCGTAGGTGATGATAGCTTTCATATACTTAGTACACAGCAAATCCATCAATTTTTTGATTTGTTGGAACAGATTGCCATGAACCTCGTCCTGATATACCAAATCCATACCTTCACGGAAGAAGCCGACCTTTGCAAAAGCTCCGGTCACGTATTGTTCTGGGTCAGGATGGAACAACAAGGAGGCAGCTCGTTTCAGATAATCTCCTTCATAAAGCCGAAGTTTTTCTAACAAACCATGATTATTATCCTTTAAATCTGCATCCTCCATACGTCCACTTCGTTTGGCATATTGGCGGAACAAATCAAACGTAGCATTGTCCAAATCTTCAGCCTTTAAATAAGGAACAGGTACACCATCCCATGTCTTTCCTTGCTTGCGAAGCATAAAACGGTCGAGTGCGGCACCTTTTAACTCTTGATTGGTAGCACCGCTCCGCTGGTAATATTTACCGCGAAAACTAATTGGATAAGGATATGCCTCTATTACAATTTCAAGATATTTCTTTTCATCCTCTTTTTTCAGATTGACGTCTACCAAGATACCGAGCATATCACGTACCTTATTAGGTATGTCTTCCATCAATTTCTTGGCATCCTGCACACCGCATACTTCGCCATTGTCTTTGATGCCGATATAGAGCGAGCCTCCTTGCGCATTGGCAAAGCCACATATCCATTTCAGATATTCATCGCGCCAAGATTCTTTGAATTCTATGTTTTGGGATTCGGTGGTCATAATACTTATTTAATAATCAGATTTCATTTCCTGAATATAAAATTAGATAATCACAATTCTTTTCCGTGGCACTTTTTGAATTTTTTCCCACTACCACATGGACAAGGATCATTTCTGCCTATCCTTTGAAATATTTTATTTATTTTTTCTATATGGTTTTTCCTGTTTTCTTTTTCAATACATTCATCTATTTTCCTCTTTAGCACATCATCAAGGAAAAAATTAGGATGCCATCCTTTTAATATTTTATCAAGTACGAAACTATCAAAAGCTGATACAGCTAATCCTGAAGCAAACCCCAATAACCCAATTAAATTAGTTCCAATGTATCTTAAAGGATTAGTTAATTTTGAGCCGATAATATTTTGCACAGAATTCATTACTTCCTTTTGTATTAACTGTTCGTCATATTCTTTCTTTTGAATCCAATATCTGAAAATATTATTATGAAAATTATTCCTAAGTTTTAGAACATCGTCTAGGTTAATAATTCTTTCAACAAATAACTTTCCAAGGTCTGGAAATCCTTTTTGTTGTTCTATCCTAATTAATTCATCTATTCCACAATGAATATTTTTACTAAATGCAGAAGCTGTTTTTCGGTACATAAGTTCATTAATGGCTGCATCCATTTTTATATTATCTATATTTAATGTTGCAGCTAAAATTACATCTTTATTAAGTTCTTGTAGACGAATTCTACTTAATAGGTTGTATTCCCATCTTCCATCGTTTTGTTTGCGATAAAAATTGGAATCATGAAGAAATGTTGTATTTGAAATATCTATATTTGTTTCTTCATTGATTTGTTTTTTTATATTTTCTGCATCAATATCGACACTATTTTCATCAATAAGATAAAGAATAGTATTTGCTTCAACTCCTTTAAAGTCATTTTGATTAAACCAATTCTCAATATGACTCCATTTATGAATGTTATCAAGTTTAAAATCTGATTCTAGCATATTTTCATTTGTACAATGCCCTTGTGGATAAGGGAAAAAATCATGCTTCCATTCCTCAGAATCAAGTTTCATTATAACAGGATTTAACTCTTGATCAGGAATCAAACAAAGCAGGTGTAAACCTAGTAACTGTTTGAGATTATCACTACCTAAAACCTGAATAATATCTACAATATGGTTTCCCTCAATATAAATTTTATCAAAAGTTAGCAATGCAGTTATTAAATCACGGGCTATTTGAAGAGTTACCTCATTTTTATTTATATTTATATCATAACCGGATATAATATCAATTGTTTTTCTTTCATTTCCTACTTGAACAAAGGAAACACATTGTTTTGTCCGAGGATAATTTGTGATAAATATTTTTGATTCTTCCATTTGTTATGCTAATGATTTTATGCCTATTGATAAATAAGAGATTACTGCTTTTCAAACTTTAATTTAGGTAATCTTTTCACTATCTCCACCGTTTTCATCGACACATTAATAACACGCAGCAAAAGATTAAAGATGTATTTTTCATCATCGTGTTCTTTTGCCCAATCGTTAGGGTCGTTGGTAATGCTGCTTTTGCTATCGGTTGTTACTGCATAGCGTTCCATAATCCACTCGATGGCAGACTTTCCGTTTACTATATACTCGTAGGCTTCAGCGGGAATACCTTCTATGGTAATGCTTTCGTTATAATGGATGCTGCTCTTGTCTGCGGTCTTGCTGTCTTTTTTAGCGAAACGCATCTTTTCTACCCGGTAATTGATAGCTTCTCCTTTGTTGGTGTATGCACCAAATTGTACGATGCAACTTTTGTAGGGTTCGATAGTTTCATAATTCAGATGCCATTTGGCGAGTTTGTGACCGGCTTTGCTGAATGCCCAGAAATCATCAGCTTTTTCTACCAAGGGCAGACGAGGCAATGACTTTTTGAGGTCTGTGGCAAAGGTGGTACGATAGTCGGGCGAATGAAGGATGCCATATACGTAATAGAAAATATCCTCTTTTGTTACTTTATACCCGTATTGCTTTCGTGCGGTACTAAGAATCCAATCGGTTACTCCGTCTTTGCGTATATAACGGTCTATCGGATTTGTTGAATTTTGATTGAATAAGTCAGCTATATCTGATGCGCTGTCATCGTACCAATACAAAGGGAAACATTGTCCATTGAATTGTAACTGCAAATCTGGAATGCAATCTGTAATTAATGCAGAGAAATCTTTACTAGCACCCACTCCTGATACGCAAATTACTAAGTTCTTATGTTTAGAAGTTGGGAATAGACGTAAGTTTTGGTAGGGGCGTTGTATAAAGTTTTTGTTAAAATATAAATACATTTTTTGATAAGGCCTATAAGTTCCAGTTATAATGCTATCTGTGCTGAAATGAAGTATCTTATTGCTAATACAATTCTTTATCAAACTGTCATTCCAACTTATTTTTGTAGCTTCAAAAGAAACTGTGGCTATTTGTTTTGAAGCAAAAAGTTCTCTTTGTTGATTATAAAAGCTTATAGACTGTTGCATATTATGTTCAAGAGCTTTTAATGCATAATTATAAACCCAGGCATCTCTTGAAGATGCAAGCCCCAAAGAATAAGTTTCAAAAAATGCTTTTTGACCTTTTGCATATTTCTTTTCCGGGTCAATCGGAATGAAATCTTTAAACATTCTATTCCTGTGATTAATCCAATCACCATGTTCATTAGGAGTAAGTTGTTTCCATTCCATAATCGGATTACTAACATCCCTCATCTGTTTGATGACTCTCAATTTGTCTTCACGACTTAAATAATCTCCAATATCATGATAGAAAATCTTGGCTTTTTCAGTAGTTTTTTTAGCCCTTTTCACTAATATAGTTATAGCTATGGGAGTACGAGAGCCAGAACCAAAAATTTTTCCTCCTTCTTTACGAGACAATTCTCCATTGGTACGTTGGTTTCCTCGTAAATTAAATACATAAATAGATGAAAATTCTTGTTCAAAACATTTACGCATACCATCCATACCATTCCCATCCAACCAGCCACTATTTGAAACGAATGCGATAACTCCACCTTCATTTGGCTTAATTCTGTCAGAAGCCCATCGAAATGCTTTAATATAACTATCATACAATGCTTTTACAGAAGTTGCACTACTGCCATTAGCATACGTTTTTTCAATACGTTTTTCTAATATGGGATATTTTAAATTCTGTGCATTATCATTCGCAGACTTTTGCCCCACGGAATAGGGAGGATTACCAATAATGACGGTTATCGGTTTCTTCTTTTGTTCAATGACACGCTTGGAGTTTGTTGGGAACTGCTCTGAATAGAGGTTTTCTTCAGAGGCTTGTTCTCCCAGTTGGAATGTATCAGTAAGGCAGATACCTTCAAACGATTTGTATTCTTCGTCTTGCATCAAATCGTGGAATACATTTTCTATATTGATGGAGGCAATGTAGTATGCCATCAATACAATTTCGTTGGCATGGATTTCGTGATGATACTTGCGTAGAATATCTTCTCTGCGTATCAATCCGCTTTGAAGCAACCGGGTGATGAAAGTACCTGTACCTGTAAACGGGTCGAGGATATGCACATTCTCATCGCTCAATGTACGTCCAAACTCTTTGTTCAGAATATAGGCTACGGAATGTATGATAAAATCCACCACTTCCACCGGAGTATAAACAATACCTAACTTTTCCACCGTTTTAGGCGAAGCGACTTTGAAGAATTTATCATATAGTTCCACTATCAACCGTTGGCGACCTTCGGCATCGGTAATATCGCCTATCGTAGTACGCACATAGTCGTAGAACTTTTGTAACCGTTCATGCTCTTCTTCCGTTTTGGCTTCATCGTCCAGTAAAGCCAACATCTTTTGCATGGATTTGGATATGGCATTGCTTCCTACAAATTCATAATTTCCAAACAAAGCCTCAAATACGGGCATGGCAATAATATGCTGCGAAAGCATTTCGATGGTTTCCTGTTCCGTAAGATTGGGATTAATGTTTTTGCGCAATCCCTTCATCAATTGTTCAAAAGCCTTTTTGTGCTTGCCTTCGTCGGAAATCAATTTTTGTATACGTTTAATGTGCTCTTCTGCAATTTGGGCAATGTCCCTTGCCCACAATTCCCAGTAACGTTTACTGCCTACCTTTTTTACCATCTTGGCATAAAACACATTTTGCAAATCTTCAAACTGGAGGGAAAGTTGTTGTGCCATTTGTTCGGCAGCACTTTCCTTGCGTTGTTCTTTTCCTTCAGCCAGACTATTATCTATGCTGTCATCATCGTGGGGGACACCGCCAAACAGGATATGCTTGGGACGTTTCTTTGAAAGTTCAATCTTGTTTACTTCGGCATTGAAACGGTCGTCATGGGCGCGCAAGGCATTCAATACGGTCCATACTACTTTGAAATTGGGGTGTTTGCTAAGTACTTCATCGCCCTCCACGTTTTCTGGGATAACAACCGGAATGATGATATAACCATACTTTTTTCCTTCACTCAACCGCATGACGCGCCCCACTGATTGAACGACATCTACTTGTGAGTTTTTGGGTGAAACAAATACTACGGCATCCAATGAAGGCACATCCACCCCTTCGCTTAGGCAACGGGCATTGGTCAGCATCCGGCACTCCATTTCATTCTCCGGTTGGGCTTTCAACCACATCAATTCCGCATCCCGTTGGGTGGCAGACATAGTACCGTCTACATGATGGGCGATGACATCTACCATCTGTTTTTTATCAACTTCGCTAACGTCTTCCATATAGGCATCCTTGCAGTCTGTGAATACTTTGGATGTAAGTTTTGAGTCTTTGATGGTTGTACAGAATGTGACGGCACGGCGCATCGGTAATGGGTCAGTAGCCTTAATCAATCCTTCATCTCCCAATACTCGTTTGGAAAGGGCATTGATACAACCGACAAATTTAGAAGCATCATCCACCGTAATCGTTCCGTCTTCATTGGTGATAACATTGCGCAAAGCTGGTGTAATATCTTTATCGCCTACGGCAAGAATCAATACCTTGTAGTCTGTCAATAAGTGTTTTTCTACAGCTTCGCCAAATCCGATACGGTAAATTTCATCGCCATAGAGTGAGGCGTCATCCATAGAACAGAGGATAGCATTGTTCTCATCCGCTTTTTTCCGGGCTTCATCTGTATATAGGCGAGGAGTAGCTGTCATATAAATGCGGCGTTTTGCTTGGATAAAGTCATTGTCATGCACTTTGACGAAAGCACTTTCATCGGTTCCTTTCAAGGTTACTCCGGTGGTACGGTGGGCTTCGTCGCATATAATCAAGTCAAATATTCCGTATTCATTGTTTGTATATGCCAGTATTTTGGCTTGCGCCCTTGATATAACTTCAATAGATTGGTAGGTAGAGAAAACAACCGTCATGCCTTGCCGTTTCTTTTGGCGAATGCTGTCTAATTGGCGAACGATGAAATCCGTATTGGTAGAAGCCGGTAAAGCCAAATCAAGTACACTTGTCGTATTGTCATCGTTCTTAATTTCTTGCCGGGACACTTGTCCATCGGAACAGATACAGACTGCATGGATAGGAACAGAAGCCTGCCCTGACCAAGAACGCAACGTCTGTCCCAATAAGGCAATCGAAGGAACGAGAAAAAGGACAAGTCCGTTATTGTTGGTTTCTTTCTCTGCTATTTTAAGTGAAGTGAAAGTCTTTCCTGTACCGCAAGCCATGATTAATTTTCCCCGTTCGTGTATTTTCAAGTATTCGTGGGTCTTGTTAATAGCTTTTTGTTGATGCTCTTTGATGTCAAAAGGTTTGGGGCGCAAAGCTCTACCATACAGTCCTTTTTCAAGTTGTTCCCAATCGACATCATCAGTTTCAAGGTCTATTAAGTTTAGACGAGCGACCTTGGGCATTTGGTTTTTAATAGTCAGTTCGGCAACACTATTCCATTTGTTGGTTGTTGAAATCCAAAGGCGTTGAGCAAAACCGATAGTTTCTCCATTTACTTCAAATGTTTTACTTGAAGTGGAAAGAAAAGAATCCACATCAGCTTTGTTAATGTAATTGCCTTCTGCAAAACATTTGCATTGGATAGCCCAATAATCACCAGTGAAAGTTTGGGCTACTAAATCTATTCCTATATCTTTTCCTCCGAATTGTTCTTTGTATGGAAATTCAGACCAAAGCCAGGTTGTTTCAAACAAACTTTCATAGAGAGAAGTAGTTTTGAGATAGGCTTGCATCAGTCGTTCAAAACGAAAACCTTTGTCTTTTTCCGAAAGAGATTCTTTCCGGAATTTATGTAGTATTTGGGAGAAACTTGTCATTCTATTGATTGTTATTTATCAGTTCTTTTATATCCATGTTTTTATGCCATCTATTTGTTTGCAAAGATATAAAACGATATTTTATAAAAAGAAAATGAGAAGAGAAATCCTCTTCTCATTCAGCACCTTCTTCCCGTCTTCCATCAAGCGCTATCCGGAAGCCGCCATATTCATCTTTATAGCTCCCCATGTCATAATCAATGTACGACACTCGGCATCCTTTCGCCGTTCCGCCCCAACTTCCGCCGCGCAGCACCCGGCGGAAATAGAGGTGTGTCCCCTTGAACGGCCATCCCGAATGGACGGATTTTCCGTTATGCTCATATTCTTTGGTATATAAATCTTCGCACCATTCCCATACATTGCCGCTCATGTCGTATATCCCTAATTCATTGGGTTTCTTCATGCCGACCGGATGCGTAGTTCCTTCCTCTCCGCATGGATTTGTCTGATAGTTGTCTATGTACCAAGCCACTTCGCCTATGTTGTGGCTTCCGCTATATTTATACCCTTGGCTTCGCTTGCCGCCACGGGCTGCATATTCCCACTCCTTCTCGGTGGGCAAGCGGAAAGGGCTCTTTGTAAGAATACTCAGTTTGGTGATGAATGCCTGGGCATCTTCCCAACTGACGGATTCTACGGGGCAATCGTCGCATCCGGCGTTGAAAGAGCTGTTGTGCTCACTGCCTATTACTGCATTCCACAGCCTTTGTGTCACTTCATATTTTCCTATGTAGAAAGAATCCACTTCTTCTTCGTGCACGGGCTTCTCATTGTCTTCGCAATCGCTTCCCTGTTCTCTTGTCCCTCCCATCTGGAAGGTGCCTCCTTCCACCAGTACCATTTCAAAACTCTCACCGTTCACGGTAAAGGTCAAGGTAGGAACAGGTTCTTGATTGGATTTATCAGGGGAACATGCCAGCAAGCAACTTAGTGCAAGGCTCCATACCAGGTAATTTATCCTGTTGGTACTTAAAATGTTTTTTCGCATACGTATCTCTATTTTGGGCTGTCGACAAGTTTAGTTCTCTTCTAAAAAATAAGGCACGGACAATACATCATACCATGCCGCCCGCATGATTCCCGTGTTTGTCCGTGCCTTATAGGAAAACTGCAAATGCGTTTACGTTACATCTGTGTTTTTATTTCACCTCTTCTATCAGTTCCATTCCTTTTTTGATGGCCTCCTCGTTCATCGGGATGAGGTGGTGGTGGCGTTCGGGAAGTGTCTTCTTCAATCCCTTGAGCACGCTTTCCAGTGCGACCATCGGTTTCAGTTTCAGCAATCCGCCCAGTACAATCATGTTGAACGCTTTGGCGTTGTTCATTTCGTTGGCGGCATCCATGGCGTCGATGCGATAGACGTGGATGTCCTTGCGCGTAGGCGGATGGATGATGCCGTAGCCGTCGTAGATGAGTATGCCGCCGGGCTTCACTTTGCCCTCGAACTTCTCCAATGACGGCTGGTTCAGGATGATGGCGGCATCGTACTTGCTGAGGATGGGTGAGGAGATTTTCTCATCACTTACAATAACGGTCACGTTTGCTGTGCCACCGCGCTGTTCCGGTCCGTAAGCCGGCATCCAAGTTACTTCTTTGCCTTCCATTAGTCCGGAATATGCCAGAATCTTTCCCATGGACAATACACCTTGCCCACCGAAGCCTGCTATAATGATTTCTTCTTTCATTGTTCTTCTGTCTTTAGCATGATTATTTATCTTTCAGGTCGCCCAGCGGATAGAAGGGGAACATGTTCTCCACCATCCATTCATTGGATTTCGCAGGAGACATTTTCCAGCCGGAGTTGCAGGTGGAAACGATTTCCACAAGGTTGGAGCCTTTGCCTGCCATAGAGTTCTCGAATGCTTTGCGGATAGCCTTTTTCGCTTTGCGGATGGCGGGAACAGACTGTACGCTTTGGCGTGTCACATAAGCGGTTCCTTCCAGTTGTGCGGCAATATCGGCCATTTTCAGCGGATAGCCGTGCAGATGCACGTCGCGTCCATAAGGGCTGGTCGCCGTCTTCATGCCTACAAGGGTAGTGGGAGCCATTTGTCCCCCGGTCATACCATAGATGGCATTGTTGATGAAGATGATGGTGATGTTTTCGCCGCGGTTCAAGGCGTGGATGGTCTCGGCAGTACCGATACAAGCCAAGTCGCCGTCTCCTTGGTAAGTGAACACCAGACGGTCCGGCCAAAGGCGCTTGATGGCAGTGGCAAGTGCGGGTGCGCGTCCGTGGGCGGCTTCCTGCCAGTCGATGTCTATATAATTATAGATGAACACGGCACATCCTACGGGGGAGATGCCTATTGCTTTGTCTTCCAGTCCCATTTCTTCGATAACCTCGGCTACGAGTTTATGAACTACGCCGTGGCTGCATCCCGGGCAGTAGTGCATGGGATTATCGTTCATCAGAGTCGGTTTTTTGGCAACCAGATTCTCGGGCTTTATAATATCTTCTTTTGTCATAATCACTTCTCCTTATCTGTTGGTGAACCGTATGAAAAACTCCATCAGCTTGACGAATATTGCTGCACCGCAGACGTAGATGAACAGTTGGAAGTCATCTTTGGCGGCAAAATATACAATGATAGCTGCTAGGGCAAGTATCATGAAGAGAATGTTCAGTACGTTTCTTATTTTATCAGGATTCATTTCTTAATCAGTTTTTCTTTCAATGCATCTACTATCTCATCCGGATCGGGAACAATGCCGCCGAGGCGTCCGAAATGTTCCACTTTCACTTTACCGTTCACGGCCAGGCGGACATCTTCCACCATCTGTCCGGCATTTAATTCTGTAACAAGCATGCCTTTCACCTTGTCGGCATATGCGGCAATGGCTTTGGTTGGGAATGGCCACAACGTGATGGGGCGGAGCATACCTACCTTGATTCCTTCTTCGCGTGCCAGTTCCATTGCTTTCTGCCCGATGCGTGCCATGGAACCGAAGGCTACAATCAGGTAGTCGGCATCATCGCAATGAATTTCCTCGAAGCGAACCTCATTCTCTTCAATCTGCTTGTATTTGTTTTGGAAGCGGATGTTGTTTTTTTCCATTTCTTCCGGTTTCAGTTCTAACGAGGTGATGATGTTGGGCTTGCGTCCGTTGGTTCTGCCGGTAGTGGCCCATGGGCATTGTTCGATGACTTCCGCATCGGTGCGGCGTGGCTTTTGTGCCGGAAGCACTACTTTTTCCATCATCTGGCCGATGACACCGTCGGCAAGGATGATTGCAGGGTTACGGTATTTGAAGGCAAGTTCGCATGCCAGTCCTACAAAATCTGCCATTTCCTGTACGGAAGCCGGAGCAAGGGCAATCAGACGATAGTCACCGTGACCGCCTCCTTTTACTGTCTGGAAATAGTCGGCCTGGCTCGGTTGGATAGTTCCCAGACCGGGACCGCCGCGCATAACGTTTACAATCAAGCAAGGCAGCTCGGCACCTGCCAGATAAGAGATGCCTTCCTGCTTCAGGCTGACACCGGGGCTGGAGGAGGAGGTCATGACCATTTTTCCACTTCCGGCACCGCCGTACACCATATTGATAGCTGCCACTTCACTTTCTGCCTGAAGAACCACCATGCCGGTCGTTTCCCAGGGTTTCAGTTCGGCAAGAGTTTCCAATACTTCCGATTGCGGAGTAATGGGATATCCGAAGTAACCGTCTGCACCGCAACGGATAGCTGCGTGGGCAATGGCTTCGTTTCCTTTCATTAATACAACTTCTTCTGCCATATTCTGCTGATTTACAGGTTTATTCTACTTTTGTTTTATATACAGAGATACATCCGTCCGGACATACTGTGGCGCACGAGGCGCAGCCGTTGCAGGTATCTTCCAATATCTGTTGGGCATAGTTATACCCTTTCACATTCACCTCCTTGGTGAGGGCTATTACGTTGAGCGGACACGCTACCACACACAAGTTGCAGCCTTTGCAACGTTCGGTGTCTACTACGATTGCTCCTTTGATTTTTGCCATAATTTACGTTCTTTATTTATTGATTGTACATATCCTTGTTGTAGAAGTTCAGGATGTCCATAGCCATTTGATGGGCATGTTTTGCCGGGCTTTCGGGGTTCAGGTCGATGGCATACTGATAATTGTTCAGTGCTTGTTGCCAGTTGCCTTGTTTCCGATAGGCATTTCCCCGCAGGTAGTAAGCTTCGTCTTTGCCAGAAAAGTCTGTTTGCAGTATTTCGTCAAGCTGCTGAATGGCTTGCTCCACCTTTCCCTGGTTAATAAGCTCTTTTATGGTATTCAATCGTTCCATATTTAAACAATATCCGGGTTACTGAACCACAAAGATAGTTTTTATTTGAAGACAAAGCATATCTTAGGGTTGAATTTTGCAGGAAAAAGTGTGCTATTTATCTCTAATTGGTTACTTTTGTTCTGTATAATCAATGTGTATAGCCGATATGTGCGGCATTTGGAAACAATGAAGTGGAATGAAACTGTTTGGGAAGGCGGAAGTAATGCGTAAGTATAAAATTGTTTTTTTTATGGTTGTCGTCTCTTTGGTGGCCGGTCGTTTGTCTGCCAATCAAGGTGGCTATTTTGGCGACAGTACTCTCTATGCCTTATCCATGCAGATGTATGACAGCATCAGGTCTTCTGTTTTTCTGGAGTTGAGACAGTGTGGGTTGCAACGGGCAGAGGCTATACGAAACGCTCATTTCGATTACGTCTTCAGGGTGGCCTTGCTTTCATATTATGAAGTGAGGAAAGAGAAGGAGGAGTATCGGCAAGCGTGTGATAGGCTGGTGCGTTATTATCAGGAAATGGATGAGGATTCTTTGCTATACGAGACTTGGGGACGGTTGCCGGATTGTTTGTTGAAGTGGGGAGATTATGTGGAGGCGGTTCTTTCGTTGCGGGAAATGTCGGCCTATGCTCAGCGGCACAATCACCCTATGGGCATGGCTATTTCTCATTTTTATTTTGCGCAGTGTTATTTGAATAACGGGCAGCTTGACGAGGCAGAACGCCATTACCGATGTGCCATGGGGTGTTTTGCTGATTTGGATGTACCGGGCAAGGTGGCACGTTGCGGATTTAATTTGATTTCTATTCTGCTGGTGCGTAATGATTGGGCGGGTGCTTTGGCCTTGAGCGATTCATTGCCTTGTCATATCCGTTCGTGGGAGCAGAAGAAAGGCATTGCCGTCAATCCGGTACTCCGTGTGCAGCAGGCTATGTATCGTCTGAAGATCTTCATCAATATGAAGGATGCGAAGGCTGCTGCTGTCCAGCGAGACAGTATGCTCTATTATAATAAGGTATATGCGGATGCTTCGCAGCAAGAAGAGCTGCAATATACATTGGCTCGTTATGAACGGTTGGTAGGTAACTATTCTGAAGCAGACAGGATTCTGAAGATGCTGGTCGATTATAGTTTGCAGCAAAATAACCACTCTAGGATAGCACGGTATTGCCGTACATTGGCCGAAGTGAAGCGCTTGGAAAACTTGTCTGCGGAGGCTGCCGAGTATTTCCATTTATATGCCCTTGCAGTAGACAGTTCACAAATGACAGATTCTAATTTGCGGCTTGAGCGTATTACGAAACTTTTCCGTTTGAACGAGTTGGAGCAGGAGAAAAGAGTGGTACAAGCTGAGCATAAGAAAGCTTGTGTACTGGTTGTGTGCATAGCTGTGGTAAGTGTGATGATATTTCTTATTTGTCTCTTGTTGATGGTGCATTTTTACCGCTTGCGCCGGAAGAACCGGGAATTGGTGGAGCGTATACGTAGCCAGGAAGAGGCGGAAGAGCGTGCTATGGAAGCATGTACTTTTGTGGAAACAGTGTTGCCTAAGGGCGGGGAGGTGTCGCGCGAAAAGCAACTTTTCAGACAGATACAAATGTTGCTGTCTGATGAAAAAGTACTGTCGCGTCCTAGGTTGGGGCGTGATGAGCTGGCTGCGTTACTGAATACAAACCGTACGTATGTGGCAGAAGCCATTTCTACCTGTACGCAAGGAAAAAGTGTGTCATTGTTTGTAGCAGAAATGCGTGTGAAGCGTGCGCGTCGTTTGTTGGATCAACATACCGAAATGTCTTTGGAAGAAATAGGGATGGCATGTGGGTTTCAGTCGCAAAGTACTTTCACGAAATATTATCGTAATTATTATGACATTACTCCTGGTGAATATCGAAAGCTGGTGGGTTCGAAATAGTTTTTTTGTTGTTAAGCAGAGGTTTGCGTATAGTAAATGAAGAATTGCGCATAGGAAAAGGAACTGAATGCCGGTTTCTGTATTTTTGTTCCAAAAAGAAAAAACAACAATTGAAGAGTTTATGAAAAATGTATTCGGATTTTTAAGTATTGTCGTGTTAACTGGATGGAGCTTATTTTCCATTTCATCATGTAGTGATCAATATGATGACAGTGAAATCAAGGACCGTCTGGATAAGGTGGAAGACAGAGTTACAAAACTTGAAGAATGGTGCTCAACCGTTAACAGTGAAATTATTTCGTTGAAAGGATTAATAACAGCTTTGGAAAACAAAGATTATGTAACCGGGGTGGAGACTCTTGAGGATGGTTATAGGATTACATTTTACAAAGGTGGAAACATCATTATCCGGAATGGAAAGGATGGTATTGACGGTGAAGATGGTATTGACGGTTATACCCCTATAATAGGTGTAGCCAAGTATTCTGATGGTTTTTATTATTGGACTGTTCAAACGCAGGATGGAAATACGGATTGGTTGACTGATGCGGATGGTGATATGGTACGCGCCACCGGGAATAATGGTAAAGACGGGGTTGATGGTGAAGATGGCGCTGATGGTGAAGATGGTGCTGATGGTGAAGATGGTGCTGATGGTGAAGATGGTGCTGATGGTGAAGATGGTGTTGACGGAAATAACGGCCTGAACCCTTACATCGGTGATAACGGCAATTGGTGGGTTGGTACTACTGATACTGGTGTAAAAGCACAAGGAGAGCAGGGCGTTTCCGGTTTAAGCCCTTACATCGGTGATAACGGCAATTGGTGGATTGGTACTACTGACACTGGTGTAAAAGCACAAGGGGAGCAGGGCGTTTCCGGTTTAAGCCCTTACATCGGTGATAATGGCAATTGGTGGATTGGCACTACTGATACTGGTGTAAAAGCACAAGGAGATAAGGGACTGGATGCGGTAGCGCCGCAAGTCCGTATTAATGATAATACCAACGAATGGGAGATTTCCATTGACGGAGGAAAAACCTACACTTCGACGGGCGTAAAAGCAACCGGAAATCAGGGTGATAGTATGTTCAAGGATATAGATAACTCGAATGCAGATTATGTTGTGCTAACTCTTGCCGATGGAAAGACTAAGATTACATTACCTAAACAATCGGATATTTCGTTTTCAATCGGTGATGTCTCGGAGAATAATGAAGTGATGGAAATCAATCAGAAAACGACTATCGCAGTTAATTTCTCTTCGGGATTAAAAGAAGGCTTTTTTTCTGCCATCATTGCTGATGTCATAACTCCCGGGGGTATTGTCACTCGTGCAGGTTCATCGGGCTGGGAGATTGAAATAATCAAGCCGACATTTACCAATGGAACCTATAACAATGATGCAGCGATAATAATCACTCCTATTTCGGCGGCAGTTGTAGGTTCATGCGCTATTGTTCGTGTTACAGTTATTGATAATAGAGGAAGGGAGATTACTTCTTCACGTCCTGTCAGATGCGGTAGAATGGATTTAGTTTTAAAGGAAACAGTGGCTGAAGGTGGATTGCAGGCGGCTGTTGAAAAACGATTGTCCGGTGTCACTCCGGAAATAATACGAACGCTTGTTGTGGACGGTACATTGAATAGAGATGACTATGACTATATTGTGGGACAACTGAAAGGACTGCAAGAATTGACTCTTAATAGTGCTGTTTCAATACCGGACAAGGCTTTGAACCACCGTTGGGATGAGCCTGACACATCTCTTATGAAAATTTCGGCACCCAAAGTAGTTGCTATTGGAGAATTGGCATTCAATAATTGTGCGGCTTTGGAGGAAATCGATATGCCTGCTCTGAAAACGATTGGCAAGAGTGCATTTTACAGTTGTATTAGTTTGAAGAAGTTTGCATCCTCCTCGGTCACAACCGTTGAAGAATCTGCATTTATCGAGTGTTCATCGCTTGAGAGTGTTTTTCTTCCCGGTATTACTGAAATAAAACGTTACACATTTTGCGATTGCAGTGCTCTGGTCGACATTGTCTTTCCGGAGGTGAAGGCAATAGGTGAATGTGGATTTAAAAACTGTACGTCGCTGGTATCTTTGTCAGATGTGTTATTCCCAAAGTTGGAAACATTTACCGGTGTGAATGTTTTTGAGGGCTGCACGGGACTTACTGTTGTGTCGTTGAGTAAAGTTACATCATTGGAGACTGGTCTTTTTTCACTTTGTCAATCTCTTCGGGAGGCCAGCTTGCCCAAGGTTACAACAATAGGTGGATATGTTTTTAGGAATTGTACACTGTTGGAAACGGTAGACCTGCCAGAGGCTGTATCTGTTGAGAATATGGCATTCGCGGGATGTGCTTCACTTGCGACAATAGTTTTGCCGAAAGCGGAAACATGTGATACTCATGTCTTCTGGAAGTGTACTTCACTTGAAAATGTTATATTACCTGCCGTAAAAAAGCTGGGCTCACGAGTGTTTAGTGAGTGTTCCGGGCTTTTGTGTGTCGAGTTATGTACAGCGGTCGACCATCCCGGGCTGGATTCTGTCGGTGCCTGTTTGTTCGAATCGGTAGATACTTCCCATATTGAACTATCATTAGGCTATGGAGAAATCGTTGTAACCAAGACTCTTGTGGGGGACAATCAAGAGTGGAAACGGCACTCAGGAGATTTTCAGTATAATAGATTCAAGAAGATTATTGAAAAGATGTGATATATATTAGAGCTTATATAGAATAAAATACAGGTACACAGATTTACAGTGCCCTTAAACCTTATTCTATATGATATCTATTTATAAAGAAAACGGTTACTTCAAGCTGAACAACGTTTTCTTTTATGAGAACAGTTGTTATTCACGTGAGTTATATCGAATGAGCATTAACTATAAGAGTGTATGTCAAAACTAAAAATTCATCATTATTATTGATTTAAATGAAGTTAATCTATCCTTGTTGTGAGTAGGAGAGGAGATGCTTCATTACATTCTGCATGGCAGAATGGTATATCTTGTTAGAGTTTGACATACCTCTTATAGTTAGTGCTTTTGGAATGGAATCATCCATGTTGTTCCATATCTAAAGATGGCACATAGTTATCTTAATGTATTTTTATAACTCCAAAGCGTGGTTATTTGACAGGTATCTTGTCAATTCGCTTTTGATGGCGTCCACCTTCGAAATCCGTTTGAAAGAATTCCCTCATAATTTTGTCGGCTTCTTCCGTAGAGATGAAACGTCCCGGCATGACAAGCACGTTGGCATTGTTGTGTTGGCGTGCCAGACGGGCTATCTCGGGCTTCCAGCAGAGAGCGGCGCGGATGCCTTGGTGTTTGTTCAGCGTCATACTGATGCCTTCGCCGCTTCCGCAGATGGCAATTCCCGGATAACACTCTCCGGTTTCAACGGCCAGTGCCAGCGGATGTGCAAAGTCGGGATAGTCGCAACTCTCGGTAGAGTAAGTCCCGAAGTCCTTGTAAGCCCAGCCTTTGGCTTCCAACCAGCCGCGGACATATTCCTTCAATTCGAAGCCTGCATGGTCGGAACAGATTCCTATTGTTTTCATAATAGTCAGTTAATATATTAATACGCCAATGTGCTGATGCCTGCAGCTTGTGGGGCGCAGGCAACCAGCACATCAGCACATCGGTTAATGATTATAACATTGTTTTTACTTGCTTGTAAACGTTCTCGGCTGTGAAACCAAGCTTTTCGTCCAGCACTTTATAAGGTGCAGAGAATCCAAATGATTCCAATCCCCATACTTTACCGCGCGGACCTACCAGCCCTTGCAGTGTGACGGGCAGACCGGCTGTCAAGCCGAATACCTTGGTGCCACACGGGATAATGCTTTCTTGATATCCCGGAGCCTGGCTGCGGAACAGACCTTCTGAAGGAACGGACACGATACGCACCTTGACGCCATCCTTGCGCAGTAATTCAGCGCCGGCTACCAATGTGGCAACTTCCGAGCCTGAAGCAACGAGGATTACATTCGGATTTTCATCGGATCCGGCTACGATATAAGCGCCTTTGGCAGCTTGTTCGTAATCATTGCCTTCGGGCAGGTTGGCGATATTCTGGCGGGAGAAAATCAAACCGGTTGGGGTCGTGGTGTTTTCCATTGCCAGTTTCCATGCCATAGTTGTTTCTTCTGCATCTGCCGGGCGGAGTACTAACATCGAATTGTGTCCCTTGTGGTTTTTTAGTTTTTCCATCAAGCGGATTTGGACTTCTTGTTCTACCGGTTCGTGGGTAGGACCGTCTTCACCTACACGGAAGGCATCGTGTGTCCAGATGAACTTCACGGGAACTTCCATCAAGGCTGCCATACGTATAGCAGGTTTCATGTAATCGGAGAATACGAAGAATGTTCCGCAAGCGGGAATTACACCACCGTGCAGTGCCATACCGATACAGCAGCAAGCCATAGTCAGCTCGGCAACACCAGCCTGGAAGAATGCACCGCTGAAGTCATTTTTCTTGAAGGCATGTGTTTTCTTGAGGAATCCGTCTGTCTTGTCGGAATTGGAAAGGTCAGCGGAAGCAACAATCATATTTTCTACTTGAGTGGCGAGAGCACCGAGTACAGTAGCGGATGCTGCACGCGTGGCAACGCCTGCTTTCTGTTCGATGGCGGACCAATTCACTTCGGGAACTTTACCGGAGAAAAACATTTCCAGTTTGGCTGCCTTTTCCGGGTTAGCCTTTGTCCATGCGGCTTTGGCTGCATACTTTTCAGCCATGATTTTCTTCAGCTCAGCTGCACGCTTGGCATATAGCTCGGCCACTTCGGGGAAGATGACAAACGGATTTGTCGGGTCACCACCCAAATTCTTGATAGTGTTTACATAAGCGTCGCCGCCCAGAGGAGCACCGTGAGTGGCACAATTGGCCTCGTAGCTGCTGCCGTCTTCCTTGCGGGCACCCTTGCCCATTATGGTATGGCCGATAATCAGCGTCGGACGCTCTTTCTCTGCTTTGGCTTCGTTCAGTGCACCGCGGATGGCATCGGAATCGTTACCATTGATTTTGATGACTTTCCAGCCCCAAGCTTCGTATTTCTTGCCGGTATCTTCGATGGTTACGTCCTTTGTTTCGGTAGAAAGTTGAATGTCGTTGGCATCATAGAACATGATAAGATTGTCCAGCCCCAATGCCCCGGCGATGCGGCCCGAGCCTTGGGAAATCTCTTCCTGAATGCCACCGTCAGAAATATAAGCGTAGATGGTCTGTGGCATTACTTCTTCGAAACGTGCCTTCATGAACTTGGCTGCAATGGCTGCACCGACTGCAAATGTGTGACCTTGCCCCAACGGACCGGAAGTGTTTTCAATACCGCGCATGATGTCACGTTCGGGATGTCCCGGAGTGGGGCTTCCCCATTGGCGGAACTCTTTCAGTTCGTCCAGGGTGAACTTGCCGGCCAGAGCCAATGTAGAGTAAAGCATCGGTGACATGTGTCCCGGATCGAGGAAAAAACGGTCACGACCTTCCCATGCCGGATTTTCAGGATCATATACTAGGAACTCTGAGAAGAGTACATTTACAAAGTCAGCACCACCCATGGCACCGCCTGGGTGTCCGGAGTTGGCCTTCTCAACCATGGATGCAGCAAGGATACGGATATTGTCTGCCGCACGGTTCATAAGTTTGTTGTCGTTCATATTGAATCTAATTAATTTTGAATATTATCAACGGGTTATTTTGTCCTTGTAGGTTTTCCAAGGGCAAAGATAACTCTTTATGCGTAATTCACAACACTCGCAGAGTGCCTTTTTTATCAGTATTACTGCCTTTTTGCAGTTAAAATGATACTAAACGTATTTAGCTGATTTTGTGAAGCGCACGGTAGTTTTACTGTAACTCAATAGTAACGATTGATTTGGCCGGAAGTTTAATCTTGAGAATATCTTTATTGATTTTTACCTCTTTGAACGGAACAGGTTTCACATTGTCGGGATTTTCAAATGAATTGTAGTCCGTCAGGTTGTCGGAAGTCAATATTTCACCAACTGCTTTCTTGGCTTTCGTTCCGGACAAATTGATGGTCACTTCTTGTGCATTGTCCGCATCTACGTTGGATATGGAAATGTGTATCTTGCCGTTTTGGTCTTTGGAGGCGGTAGCGCTGATCATAGGTATTCTGCGGTTGCCGCGTACATCCATCATGTCGCAGTTCAGCTCAAGAGGAATGTAGGTGGCATCTTGGTGTACATTGTACATTTTGAATACATAATAAGTGGGAGTGAGCACCATGTCTTTTCCGCTGGTCAGAATCATGGATTGCAATACATTGACGATTTGGGCTATGTTTGCCATTTTCAGACGGTCGGTATATTTATGGAAAATGTCGAAGCTGAGGGAGGCGACAAAAGCATCACGCAATGTATTCTGCTGGTACAGATGTCCGGGATTGGTACCCGGTTCAGTGTCCCACCAGGTTCCCCATTCGTCAAGCATAAGAGCCACGTTCTTTTGAGGGTCGTATTCATCCATAATGGTGCAATGCTTCTTGATGACATCTTCTATTTCGCGGCATTTACCCAATGTCCAGTAATAGTCGTCTTTGCTGAATTGGGTGGCGGCACCTTTGCTGCCGTTCCATCCGCTGACGGTATAGTAGTGCAAGGAAAGACCGTGCATACGGCCGCCTACGCAGTCCATCAGTACTTTAGTCCAGTTATAGTCGTAGTCGCTGGCACCGCTGGCTATCTTGAAGAGGCTATTGCCGTCATAGTTGCGGCAGTAGGTGGAATAGCGGCGGTAGAGGTCGGCATAATATTCGGGACGCATGCTTCCACCGCAACCCCAGCTTTCGTTTCCTACACCGAGGTATTTCACTTTCCAGGCCTTATCGCGACCGTTTTGGCGGCGCAGGCGTGCCATGGGGGAGTCTCCTTCGGAGGTCATGTATTCTACCCATTTGGCAAGTTCTTCTACGGTACCACTACCTACGTTTCCGCTGATATAGGGCTCACAACCCAGCATTTCGCAGAGATTGAGGAACTCATGGGTTCCGAAACTGTTGTCTTCGATAGTGCCTCCCCAGTTGTTGTTCACCATTTTGGGACGGTTTTCTTTAGGGCCGATACCGTCCATCCAATGGTATTCGTCGGCAAAGCAGCCGCCCGGCCAGCGAAGGACAGGTACGCGGAGCTCTTTCAGTGCATTGAACACGTCGGTGCGATAACCGTTGATATTGGGAATATCGGAATTTTCGCCTACCCAAAGTCCGCCATAGATGCAAGTTCCCAAATGTTCTGCAAACTGGCCGTAGATTTCTTTGGGAATGATTTGCTCGCTCTGGTCTGTGTGTAAAGTGATAGTGGTACTTTTCTGTGCGAAGAGTGACAACGAAGCAGAGAGAAATATGCTACTGATAAATAACTTTGTGTTCATAGGATCTTTAGTGTTATTAAATACTTAGTTCTTGAATCTTACTGATGCTTCTTCGATGGGTAATCCTGCTTTATATCTTTCGATGTAGGTGTTGAATCCGCTTACATCTTCGGCTGTCGGTGAGATTTCTATACCGGCATCTCCAGTGAATACATCCTTATCCAGAAAGTCGGCAAGGGATTGGCATTTTCCATTGTTTACAAGGTAGGAAGCGAGGAGGGCGATTCCCCAGGCACCACCTTCGCCGGCTGTTTCCATAACGGAAATGGGGGAGTTGATGGCAGCTGCCAGTATTCTCTGGCCTACTCCTTTGGTTTTGAATAGTCCTCCATGAGCGGTGATTCTGTCTACTTTAATCTTTTCTTCATTGAAAAGGATGTCGTTGCCGATTTTGAGGACTCCCACTGAAGCATACAGATGGGTGCGTATGAAGTTGGCAAGGTTGAACTTGTCGTTTGCCGAACGTACAAACAGTGGGCGTCCGTCTGCCAGTCCCGTTATAGGTTCGCCTGATATGTAGTTGTAAGAGATGAGCCCTCCGCAGTCTGCATTGCCTGTCAAGGCGTGGTTATAAAGTTTTCCGTAAATCTCGTCCATATCTACGGGAATACCCATCAGTTCCTGATATTCTTTGAAAATATTAATCCAGACATTGAGGTCGGAAGTACAGTTGTTGCAATGTACCATAGCTACGAGGCTTCCATCGGGGGTGGTTACCATGTCAATCATTTCGTAGGGTTTGGACAATTCTTTCTCCAATACAATCATTGAGAAAGAGGAAGTGCCTGCCGATACGTTTCCGGTACGCTGCTTTACAGCGTTGGTGGCAACCATGCCGGTGCCAGCGTCACCTTCGGGCGGACAAATGGGAATTCCTGCTTTCAGATGTCCTGATACGTCAAGACGGCTGGCTCCTTCAGGAGTAAGGAAACCTGCGCTTTCACCGGCCGACAATACCTTCGGAAGAATATCTCGAAGCTTCCAGTCGTATCCTTTCGGAGCAATAAGTTTGTCGAACTTATCCACCATTTCAGAAGAATAGTCTTTGGTGATAGAATCGATGGGAAGCATACCGGAGGCATCGCCTATACCCAGTACCTTTTGGCCGGTTATTTGCCAGTGGACAAACCCTGCAAGGGTGGTCAGGTAATTGATGGATGGAACGTGCTCTTCATTATCCAGAATGGCTTGGTAGAGGTGGGAAATGCTCCAACGCAGAGGGATGTTATAGATGAATAGTTCGGATAGGGCTGCGGCAGCCTGGCCGGTATTAGTATTTCTCCAGGTACGGAAGGGCACAAGGATTTCTTCTTTTTCGTTGAATGCCATATAGCCGTGCATCATGGCACTGACACCGATGGCTGCCAGGGTTTCTATCTCTGTATCGTAAAGGCTCTTTACATTAGTACGGAGGTTTGCGTAGCAATCCTGCAATCCATACCAGACTGCTTCGACGCTATATGTCCACAGTCCGTCGACTAACTGATTCTCCCAAGTGTGGCTTCCTTGGGCGATGGGTTTGTTTTCCTGGTCTATCAAAACCGCCTTGATTCGTGTGGAACCGAGTTCTATGCCAAGGATGGCCTTACCTGTTTCAATGGTTGATTTTGCATCTAATTTCATGGTATTAATGATGAATTATGGATTTATAGTACGATTATAAACTACGAATTACTGATTGCAAATTGCTAGTTACGTTTGTGGTGCGTGTAATTAGGAATTCGCAATCGGTAATCCGTAATGATTATCAGCAAAGTGCCTTGTTCAGCATATAGTAGACTTCATTCATGCGCAGTTCTTTTTTGAATTCGCTGATGGTGGTATTTTCATCAATGACCACCATTTCGATGCCGGCCATTTCGGCAAAGTCTTCCCAATACTCCACCGTCAGGTCGTAGGAGAAGCTGGTATGATGTGTACCTCCGGCCAGAATCCAGGCTGCGGCGCCAACTTCGAGGTTGGGCATCGGAATCCACAGTGCGCTGGCAACGGGCAACTTGGGCAGAGGCTTGCTCTTGACGCATTCTACTTTGTTCACAATGAGGCGGAAACGGTTTCCCAAATCTACAATGGTGGCGGCTACACCTTCACCTTGTTTGCTGGTAAATACCAGGCGGGCTGTTTCGCTGTCGATACCGATGCTCAGACGGTGTACTTCCAGTTTCGGCTTCTGTTCGGCAATCAGTGGGCAGACTTCCAGCATGTGTGCCTGCAGGATGGCGCTCTTTTCTCCGTCAAAGTTCAGCGTATAGTCTTCGAGGAAGGAGCACCCCTTCGGCATGCCTTGACTCATCACCCAAGTGGTACGGTACAGTGCTGCGGTTTTCCAGTCGCCTTCGGCACCGAAGCCGTAACCTTCCGCCATCAGTCGCTGTGAGGCCAGTCCGGGGATTTGGTCAAAGTCACCCAAATCGTTGAAGTTGGTGGTGAAGCCTTTGGCGTCCGTATCTTTCAGCACGCGGCGAATGGCTATTTCAGCCTTGGCTGAGTTCCATACCTTGGCATAGGCTTCCGTACGTGTGTCTTCCAGTTCGGGAGCGTGGTCGTAGAGCTTAAAGTATTCTGTTACGAGCGCCTCCACGTCTTCGTCGCTGACCGCGTTGTAGTATGTCATTACATCATTGATGGGATAGTAGTCCACATGATAGCCCAATACTTGTTCGGCGCTGACCTTATCACCGTCCGTCACAGCCACGTTATTCATCTGGTCGCCGAAGCGGATGATGAGCATATCTTGTGCATCAGCCCATGCGGCAGCTACACGCATCCATGCAGCAATCTGGTTTTGTGCTTTTTCGTCCTGCCAGTGGCCTACTACCACTTTGCGGTTCTTTCGCATACGTGTCACGATGTGTCCGAATTCGCGGTCACCGTGAGCCGATTGGTTCAGGTTCATGAAATCCATGTCCATCGTCTCCCAAGGAATCTCCTTGTTGAACTGTGTATGGAAGTGTAGTAACGGCTTCTTCAGTTCCTGCAAACCGTGAATCCACATTTTTGCAGGAGAGAAAGTGTGCATCCAGGTGATGACTCCGATACACTTTTCGTCGTTGTTGGCAGCCTTGAAGGCAGCGGTTACTTCTTTGGATGAATTGACCGTACCTTTATATACTACCTTTACGGGCAGTTTTCCGGAATCATTCAGGCCTTTCACCATTTCATTACTATGTGCGTCTACTGCGATAACTGCGTCACCTCCGTATAAAAGCTGTGCTCCGGTTACGAACCATACTTCATATTGTTCAAATGCGTTCATATAATTTATTTTTATAGTTTATATTTAAAGAATGATAGTTATTTCTGTCCATAATAAGCGTTAGGACCGTGCTTGCGGCTGAAATGCTTCTCTATCAACACCGAATTCATAGTCAGGCGGGGGTTCACGGCATAGGCTATACTGGCCATTTTTGCCACCTGCTCCATCACTACGGCATTATGTACCGCTTCGTGTGCATCTTTTCCCCACGAGAAGGGACCGTGGTTCTTTACCAATACTCCGGGAGTATGTACCGGGTTTAGCCCCTCAAAGCGTTTTACGATAACATTTCCCGTTTCCAGTTCATACGCTCCTTCCACTTCCTCCTTCGTCATGTCTGCTGTGCAGGGTATGGCGTCGTGGAAGTAATCGGCATGTGTTGTCCCGATATTCGGTATGTCACATCCTGCTTGTGCCCAGGCTGTGGCATAGGTGGAATGTGTATGCACCACTCCACCAATTTTGGGGAATGCTTTGTATAGGACAATATGAGTAGGGGTGTCCGAGGAAGGGTTTAACTTACCCTCTATGACTTTACCGTCGAGGTCTATCACCACCATATCTTCTGCTTTCATTTTATCGTAACTCACTCCACTGGGCTTGATGACTACCAGACCGGACTCGCGGTCAATGCCCGATACGTTGCCCCATGTGAAGATAACCAATCCGTGCTTCACCAGTTCAAGGTTGGCATGGAATACTTTGTCTTTCAGTGCTTCCAGCATGTTGTTTAAATTATTAATTACAATTGTAGAATATTAGGCTCTCAGAGTTTGAATTTCGGAGCTTTGCGGTATGCCTTCTCATTAAACTGATATAAGGCAGCCCCACGTTTAGACCCTGTTTTGTCTATCTTGTCAGTTTTCTCTATATAGTCCATTTCTGCTATGCGTTTTCGGAAGTTCCGTTTGTCAATATTTTCACCGTATATAGCTTCGTATAAGCTTTGCAGTTGTGACAGCGTGAACAGTTTGGGTAGCAGATTAAAGCCGATTGGTTCGGTGGACGCTTTTTGTTGCATCAACTTCCGAGCTTGTTCCACCATTTGCGGATGATCAAAGATTAGCGCTGGAAGTTCATTGATATTTACCCAGAAAGCATTATGTAGTTGTACGGATTCTTTGTCGTATTCGTTGATGTTGATGAGCGCATAGTAAGCAATGGAGACTACGCGTTCTCCCGGGTCACGATCTATAGCTCCGAAAGCTTTGACTTGTTCCATATATACATCTTCCAGTCCGGTAAGTTCATTTAGGACTCGTTTGGCTGCATCATCCACGCTTTCGCCTTCCTGTACGAATCCTCCCATCAGCGACCATTCACCCATTGCCGGTTCGAAATTGCGCTTCAGCAACAGCAGGTTCAGCTCTCCTTCATTGAAACCGAAAATAATGCAGTCGATACCTACATAAAGTTTCGGATTTGAATTATAGTAATTACTCATATCTTGATTTTTATTAAGTGGGATGCTGTATGGATTTATGTCATAGCAACATACCGATTTACCAGAAATACCAATAAAAAGCTGCTGTAATACCGAGGATGATAAGGGTATGAATTATATCCCATTTATTCCAACTCGCATGTGTAGCTGCTTTTTGTTCGGGAGTTGAAGTTCCGAATACCAGTCCTTGAATCTTTTCTTCGCTTGGGGCAGTTGTAAACACGCTGACTGCGATAACCACTATGATGCAGAACAAGAACATCCATCCGCAGAAAAACAGCCAGTTCATATCATAGAACAAATACTTGAAGGTACTACTTGACACATCTCCTGCATTGCTGTAATATACTTTTGCCCCCAAACGGGTTAAACCGATAATCATTCCGGCAATCAGTCCCCACATACCGCCTTGTGCAGAGGTTCGTTTCCAGCAGATTCCCAAAAGGAAGGCTGCGGCAATTCCTGGCGCCAATACAGATTGTACATCTTGTAAGTAGGTGTAAAGAACATCGCCTACACTGCGCATAATAGGAATCCAGAGTATGCCCGATATCACAATCACAACAGTTGCCATCTGTCCAATTCCCACCAGCTTTTTTTCAGAAGTGTTCGGCTTGAAACGTTTGTAGAAGTCAATGGTGAAAAGCATGGCAGATGAGTTGAACAAAGATGCGAGAGAGCTCATCAGTGCTGCAAGAATACCGCATACAACCAAACCTTTAACTCCAGCAGGAAGCAATTTTGCTACTAGAGTCGGGAAAGCAGCATCCGCATTGGCATTTCCGTTTGCCAACATAGGCAGAAAACCTTCTCCTCCTGTACCGAGATATTTTTGGTGTAATGCGAAAGCAATCATGCCCGGGATAAGGAATAAGAATACGGGCAATAATTCAGGTAAGCTCCGAAAATGGTGCCGCGTCGTACTTCCTTTTCATTCTTTCCGGAAAGTACGCGTTGCACGATGAACTGGTCTGTACACCAATACCAGAATCCGATAATGGCTGAACCAATCAGTGCACCCAACCACGGGAAATTAGGGTCGTTGTTATTGCGTATAAGTTCTGTCATTGTGTTACCATAATCGTTCACTGTGATTGCACCGCAGATTCTCATCATCTCATCCCAGCCTCCCAATTCTTTGAAGCCGAGTACAAGGATTATCAGTGAACCTAACAGCAAGATAGGGGTTTGCAAGACGGAGGTGTAAAGCACCGACTTCATTCCTCCGAAGATTGTGTAGAGCGCAGTCAGTATAACCAGGCCGATGGCGGCAATCCAGAAGAAGTCGATTCCCCAAAGTTCTTTTATACCAAATACTTGTTGGAATACCAATCCTCCAGCATAAACCGTCACGGCAACCTTTGTCAGTACATAGCTGATTAAAGATATTACAAACAATATTGTACGTGACTGTGGATTATAACGGCGTTCTAGGAACTCAGGCATTGTGAATACCATGCTTCGCGAATAGAATGGTACAAATACCCAACCTAAGATAAGAATCATCCAGCCTTGTATTTCCCAATGTGCCATAGCCATACCGCTGGAAGCACCGGCGCCGGCTAATCCGATTAAGTGTTCCGAACCGATGTTGGATGCAAAGATAGATGCACCGATAGCGAGCCATGTGGCATCACGGTCACCTAAAAAATAGTCTGCTGAGTCATTCTGTTTCTGTTTGACAACCCAGACAATAATTCCAATCAAAGCCAGGAAAAAGATTCCAATGACTAACCAATCTAATGTCTCCACGATAATAAATGATTTATAAGGTTATCGTTATTTTTCTACGGAAAATTTGAAAATACATTCACTATTGTAAATTTGTCCGGGCTCCAGTACGACAGAAGGCCATTGGGATTTGTTGGGGCTATCCGGATAATGTTGTGTCTCGAGGCATACGGAAGCGCGCTGGTTGTAAGTAATGCCTTTTTTACCTTTTACGGTACCATCCAGGAAATTCCCAGTATATACTTGTATGCCTGGCTCATTGGTATAAACTTCCAGGGTGATGCCGCTTATAGGCGATGTCAGTTTGGCTGCCACTTGGGATAGGTCACCTTTAGTATTCAGTACCCAATTGTGGTCGTAACCGTTTCCGTTCTTCAATTGTATAAAGTCGTAATTGGTAATATCTTGTCCGACAGTTTTCGGAGTTGTGAAGTCCATAGGAGTATCTTTTACAGTAACAATCTCTCCGGTTGTCATGAAAGTACTGTCTACCGGAGTATAGTTGTCCGCATTGATATATAAGATGTGGTCTGTTGCTGCCTTTGAAGGATCACCTGACAAATTGAAATAAGAATGGTTAGTCATATTGATAATCGTCTTTTGGTCTGTTGCAGCACTGTATTTTATATCAATTGCATTGTCATCTGTTAATTTAAAAAGTACTTTTGCCGTAACGTTACCCGGAAAATTCTCGTCTCCATCCGGTGAAATGCGGGTGAGCTCCAGAGTAGTGCTGTCAATGGGATTGGCGCTGTATACTTGGTACTGCCATCCTTTGGGGCCACCGTGCAGGCAATGTCCGAAATTGTTCTGTGGTAACTGTATGGTATCTCCGTCAAGAACTATTTTTCCTTGATTAATCCGGTTGGCGTAGCGTCCGATAGAAGCGCCAAAGTCACTTGGAATGTTGATGTAATCGGCAATGCTGTCAAAGCCCAATACCACATCCTGCATAACTCCGTTTTTGTCGGGTACCATAATGGATACAATACGTCCTCCAAAGTTTGTGATGCATACTTCCATACCCGCTTTATTCTTCAGTGTATAAAGCTGTGTTTGGGCGTTATTGACCGTTGTTCGGAATTTTACTGGATTAAGACCGGACAGCGTAAGCGTTGTTTCTGTCTTTTGATTGCACGCGGTTAGCATCATTGCGGCAATTCCTGCAAGTAGAACATGTCTTTTCATGGTTTTGTATTTAATGTAAATGAGATGATTATCTTTCTTTTGGTGTAAAAGTAACACTTTTCTTTAGTGTAGGCTGTACACTTTTATATGTTATGCAACATAAGTGTCAAGAAACATATCTGTGCCAACTGGCTGTACAGATAGATGTGTTCGGAATAAACTTCTCGGATAATTTTGTTTTTAGAGTGGAAAACGGTGGAATAGGGGGGAAGAAAAAGGCGCTTCCCATTGCCGGGAAACGCCTTTTATTTGAATGCTGATGTCTATTATTCTAATCTGCGGGCACCGTCGCTGATGACTACATCATATACTTTCGGGCTTCTGCCGAACTTCTTCTTGAATTCATCTTTTGCTTTTTCGATGAATGTGCTGTACAATTCATCCTTTACCAGATTGATTGTACATCCACCGAATCCACCGCCCATGACACGTGAACCGGTAACTCCACAATCGAATGCAAGGTCATTCAGAAAATCGAGTTCTTCGCAGCTTACTTCATACAACTTACTCATGCCATGATGTGTTTCATACATCTTTTGACCTACAGTTTCATAGTCGCCTTTTTCCAGGGCATCGCAAACGTCAAGTACGCGTTGAATCTCTTCGATGACATACTCTGCACGCATGTAGTCTTCTGCGCTTATGTCGGCTTTGGCTTCTTCCAGCATTTCCATGGTAACGTCACGCAGGAACTCTACGTGTGGATGTTTCTTCTGGACAGCGGCAACGGCAGCTTCGCAGCTTTGACGACGTTTGTTGTATGCTGAAGATGCAAGCTCGTGTTTCACTACAGAATCTACAAGAACCAGACGATAGCCTTGCGGATTGAATGGGAAATACTGATATTCCAGTGAACGGCAATCCAAGCGGATGAGGCTTCCTTTCTTTCCGAATACGGAAGCAAATTGGTCCATGATACCACAGTTTACACCACAATAGTTGTGTTCTGTAGATTGTCCCACTTTTGCCAGTTCAAATTTGTCTATTTTGTTGTCACCGAACAAGTCGTTCAAAGCATAGGCATAGGTACTTTCCAAAGCTGCTGAAGAGGACATTCCTGCACCCAGAGGCACATCGCCTGCAAAAGCAGTATTGAATCCTTTTACATCTACACCGCGTTTCATCATTTCCCGGCACACGCCGAAAATATATCTTGCCCAGCTTGCGCGGGGTGCGTCTTCTTCATTCAAGCCGAATTCCACATAATCTTTCAGGTCGATGGAATAAGCTTTTACTGTGTTTGTACCGTTGGGCTTTATTTCTGCAATCATTCCTTTGTCGATTGCTCCGGGGAATACAAAACCACCGTTATAGTCTGTATGCTCACCGATAAGGTTGATGCGTCCCGGAGAAGCATAAACTGCTCCCGTTGTTCCGTCAAAGTGCTTGATAAAACGGCTTCTTACGTATTCTATATCCATGATATTTATTTTTTAAGGTGAATAATAGATTTTTATTTTATTCTTTCGCTTTTTCTGAGGTTATTTCTTTCCGTCAGATACTTTGGAACCGACCAAAGCATAGAACAATACATAAGCAGAGCAGAATACCACTACCCAGTAGCTTGACATGTAGTTGCCGGTAATGTCGGCAATCCAGCCTTGCAGAGGCACCATAACAGCGCATCCGAACACCATTGTCATGAAGATACCGCTGGCGATGGCTGTGTATTTGCCCAATCCTTCGACTGCCATATTAAAGATACCACCCCACATTACGCTGGTGCAGAGGCCAACGAGCAGGAAAGCGAAGATGCCCATGGGGACTTCTGCCCAAATCACTGAAATGTTAGCCCAGTCGATACCCGGTACGTTTACTGTGACGTCTGCTGGCGCGAACATGCCGAAGATGACAAGCAGGATGCTGACTGAGGATACGGTGGTAATCATTGTACGGCTGCTTACCTTGCCACCGATACTACCGCCTACAAAACGTCCGACAAGCATCATCAGCCAATAGACAGCCACGATAAGTCCTACGATGTTGGCATCCATTCCACGTCCCGGAGTAGCGGCATCGGGTGCGGAGGTCAGGTATTGAAGGATGTAGGTAGGTGTGCCTACTTCGATACCCATGTAGAGGAAGATGGCTAATGTACCTAGCATGAAATGGCGGTACTTCATAGCGCCTTTTATCAGTGTGATGTCGATAGGAGCCTGTTCCGGTTCTTCTATTTTAGTGAAAAATATAACGATGGCTGCTATTACAAAGATAGCAAGTGCAATCATCAAAGCAGGAGTTGCATCGGCAATATGTGCTTTGGTAGCATCACCAATCAAGGCACCCATGATGATATAAACGGCAACTGCAGCACTGCTGTTGAATACGCCACCAATCTGGATAAGCTGGTTGCCTTTGTTGCCGCCGCCGCCCAGAATATTTAACATCGGGTTGACCACACAGTTCAAAATACACATGGTGAATCCGCTGATGAATGCACCAATCAGATAAACAAGGAATGCACTTTCTTTGCCCACATGTCCGCTAAGCCATTGTATCAAGATGCCGACGATACCGATGGCAAGACCTATGAGGGCGGTTTTCTTATAGCCGAATTTGGAAATAAGCATACCGGCAGGGATACCCATGACCAGATAAGCGATGAAATTCCCGATGTTTCCGATTTGTGCCAATACATTGCTGGCACCGAAATCGTTCTTAACGATAATTGCCATCGGCGAGCATAGATTTGTTACGAAAGCAATCATTGCGAAGAGCGCAATCATAATGATGATGGCTCCCCATTGTTTTTTTGGGTTACTCATGATGAAATTTGTGTTGAATTATTATTAATAATATTTTATTTTTGTATGCCAAACTTATAAATAGTCACTTGCTGGTATTCGTCACCCGGCAGCAATACTGCCGACGGAAAATGAGACTTGTTGGGCGTGTCGGGAAAACACTGGGCTTCAAAGCAGACTGCGCTTCTTGCCGGGAAAGTAGCTCCATGGGCACCTTCAAAGCCTCCAAGCCAGTTTCCGGTGTAGAGCTGTACGCCATTCTCAGTTGTATATACTTCCATGGTTCGTCCGCTGTCGGGCTCTGTGCAGGTAGCTGCAAGGCTCAGTTCTCCACTTTCTGTCTTGTTCAGTACATAGCAATGGTCATATCCTGCACCATTCACAATTTGCGTATGTTTTTCATCAATCCGTTCACCAAGAGTATGGGGAGTACGGAAATCCATTGGAGTACCTTCTACCTTTAATATTTCTCCGGTAGGGATGGATACTTCATCAATGGGTACATAAAAATCTGCGTTGATGGTAACGATATTGTTTAAGACTGTAGGAGAGGGATTGGCTATACCGGCAAGATTGAAGAAACCGTGATTGGTCAGATTGACGATGGTGGCTTTATCGGTAGTAGCCCGGTATTCGATGACCAGAGCATTGGTTTCATCCTCCAAGCGATAAGTCATTTCTACTTCGAGATTTCCGGGGAAGCCTTCTTCACCGTCAGCGGATGTATAGTTGAAGATAACCGTTGATTGCTCTGGCTGGACAGCATCCCATACGCGAGCATGAAAACCGGTCGGACCGCCATGCAGTGAGTTGGGACCATTGTTGATTGCCAATTGGTGCTCTTCGCCGTATAAAGTGAACTTTCCTTTGGCTATCCGGTTGCCGTAGCGTCCGATGGTAGTGTTCAGAAAAGGTTCCGGACTGTTGATTACATGCTCAATACTGTCGTGTCCTAATACAACATTGGCATATTTGCCATTTTTGTCGGGTACCATGATGGAAAGTATTGCACAGCCATAATTAGTAACTGCAACTTCCATTCCCTGGGCATTCTTCAGGATAAACAAATCTGTCTTTTTGTTATTTATATCCTTTTGAAAGTCTCGGGGGTTCAAACCGGACAAATTACTTTCTGTTGGAGTAGTGTTTATCATATCCATGGTATTAATTAAATTTCTTGCAAATAAAAAGAAATTCTTTTGTTCCCCCAAGTAATTGGAAGGAAATGTGAAGAACATTTTAGGAAAGTTTAGCGTTTAGCAAATGGAATACAAATTGATATTTTTTGTATGTTTGTCCCCGGAATCTAGAAAAAATTACATCATTAACAGAAAGTTCTAATAAAAACAACGAATGTATCCTCTAAAATTTGAGCCTATTCTGAAGCAAACGCTTTGGGGAGGCGATAAGATTATTCCATTCAAACATTTGAATGATACCCTTGCCAATGTAGGTGAGAGCTGGGAAGTATCGGCAGTAGAAGGTAGTGAGTCCATTGTGGCCAATGGTGCTGACAAAGGATTAACGTTGCCGGATATGGTCAGGAAATATAAGGAAGACCTGGTAGGAGAAGCTAACTATGCACGTTTCGGAAATAAGTTCCCTTTGTTGATAAAGTTTATTGATGCCAAGTTGGACTTGTCGATTCAGGTACACCCGGGTGATGAGTTGGCTAAGAAACGTCATAGCAGTTTTGGTAAAAATGAAATGTGGTATGTTGTTGCCGCTGACCAAGGTGCCAAGCTGATTTCCGGTTTTGCAGAGCAGATTACTCCGAAAGAATATAAGGAACGGGTGTATAATGGTACGTTTGCGGATGTCCTGCAGACTTGTGCCATCAAACCGGGCGATGTGTTTTATGTGCCTGCAGGCCGCGTACACGGAATTGGTGCGGGAGCTTTTGTAGCAGAAATACAGCAGACGTCGGATATCACTTACCGTATTTTTGATTATAACCGTAAGGATAAGGACGGTAAATCAAGAGAACTGCATACAAGCCAGGCTATTGATGCCATTAATTTTGCAGATGTGCAGGACGATTTTCGTACGGAATACGAACAGGTGCAGAATGAACCGGTAGAAATGGTGGCAAGTCCGTATTTCACGACTTCAATCTATGACATGACGGAAGAAATCACTTGTGACTATTCTGAACTGGATTCCTTTGTTATCTTTATTTGTGTGGAAGGCGCATGTCGCATGATAGACAATGAAAAGAATGAAGTTACTGTACAGGCAGGGGAGACGGTATTGCTTCCGGCTGCAACTCAAGAGGTCACAATTGTGCCTGAGGGCTCGGTAAAACTGCTTGAAACATACGTGTAAGAGTTTTGGAGCATTTAGATAAAAAGATAAGGGTGGCATTTCGTAAAAAATGCCACCCTTATCTTTTTTTATTCGGAGTATTACTTCTTTCTTCCAAAGAATCTTTTGAACTTCTTCATCATTTTTACTCCCAATACTATACCGTCAAAGATTGCCATACCCGTGTTGAATGTCCTCATCATGGCGTTGCCCTTGTTAGTGGCAGGTCGCAGCGGAGCGAAAATCTCGTGTGTAAGTCCGGTCATGATTTCTTTTTGCAACCGTATTTTTTGCTGAAGCTCGGCTTTCTGCCGGGCGATACTTTCTAAAGTGACTGGAATGGTATTGGTGGTATTATTCATAAATATTTCAAATTAATTGTTTAAGAATAATTTAGCGATAAACTTTGTTATCGGATTGATAATAAGTCTTCTGCGGAAAGAGACAAGCAGAACGATGAGTAGTATGTGAAAACATGTGATAAGTGCAAAACTCATCATGAGCCCGCCTACCAATGGAGCTAAAACATAGACCAGCGTAAACGACAGATGAAACAGAACCACTACACCGAGAGTAATAAGCAGTAGCACTAATAAAAGAGTGGAGAGTAGTTGGGATATTTTTTCAATAATCTCCAATTTGGTGTATTCCTTTTGCAGCTCCAGGTATTTCTTGAATTCCGTGAACAACTGCTGCATATTTTCTATACTTTTGTCATCTGCGAACATAGTGGCTCTATTTTTAGTCTTATTCCGTTACTTCACCTTTAATCTCTGCTGCGATTTCATTCACCAAATCCTCCATTTCGTTTCGGGTCAGGCGAATGCCTTTTTTGCGGAGAATCTCTGCGATTTTGTTACGTGTGTCTTCTCCTTTTTCAGGAGCGAACAAGATACCAAGGGCTGCGCCTACAGCGGCACCACCCAGAAAAGCTGCTAGAACATTTAATCCTTTCATAATGATATTCCTTTCTTTTTTTGAAGTTAATACAACAAAGCTAACAAATTCTCTGGAAGTTTGTTCGGAATATCTGCTTTTTTTGAATTTTCTTTGTTTTTCATTTTCGTATCTGCTCCAGGCATATAGATGAGGAGCAGATACGGACTTGATATGGAGTAGAGTAGGCTGAACTATCTGTTTCCCTTTATAGGACTGTTCGGGGTGGCTCGCTTCTTTCTTCTCCGATGGTTTTCGTTTGCGCGGCTTCCGCGATAAGCCTTGCTATCCTTGGTTTTGGTTTTGATTTCTTCGGTTTTGGCTTCTTGGGCCTTCATGCCATCGGCAGTGACAAAAGGGTGTTCCTTTATCACCGGTATGTTTTTTCCTATCAGCTTTTGGATGTCTTTCAGGTAAGGCAGCTCTTCCGATTCGCAAAAAGAAAGTGCAATGCCATCGTGGCCGGCACGTCCGGTGCGTCCGATGCGGTGTACGTATGTTTCCGGGATATTGGGCAGCTCGTAGTTGATGACGTGTGACAGCTGCTCTACGTCAATTCCCCGCGCTGCAATGTCGGTTGCAATCAGTACGCGCAAATCGTGGCTTTTGAAACCGGTCAGTGCGCGCTGTCGGGCGTTCTGTGACTTGTTCCCGTGTATGGCTTCAGCCCTTATTTCTGATTTGTTTAGAATACGCGCAAGTTTGTCTGCTCCATATTTAGTTCTGGTGAAGATTAGTACGGATTCGATAGCCGGATTCTTCAGCAGATGAATCAGTAAGTCTTTTTTCTCCTTTTTCTCAACGAAATAGACTGATTGGGAGATTGTGTCAACTGTAGACGATGCGGGGGTGACTTCCACTTTCTCGGGGGACGTCAGCATGGTGTTTGCCAAGGTTTCTATTTCGGGAGGCATTGTGGCCGAAAAGAAGAGAGTCTGTCGTTTTGCGGGCAATAGCTTTAATATGCGTCGGATATCATGTATGAATCCCATGTCCAACATACGGTCCGCTTCGTCCAAAACGAAGAATTCGAGTGCTTTTAGGTTGATGAAACCTTGGTTGACCAGGTCTTGCAGTCGTCCGGGAGTTGCAACCAGTATTTGTACTCCACGTCTCAGTTCGTCTGTCTGTGGCTTTTGTCCTACGCCGCCGAAGATGACGGCGTGCCTCAATCCGGTATACTTGCCGTACGCACTGAAGCATTCTCCTATCTGTATGGCTAGCTCGCGGGTCGGTGTCAGAATGAGTGCTTTGATACTTTTGCGGTTATCTGTTTTATACAGTTTTTGCAAGATAGGGATGGAAAATGCGGCGGTTTTGCCTGTTCCGGTCTGGGCACATCCTAATAAGTCTTTTCCTTGAAGTAATATAGGGATTGATTTTTCTTGGATTGGGGTAGGGGCGGAATACCCCTCTTCTTGAAGAGCCTTCAATATAGGTTCTATCAAATTCAAATTTTCAAATGTCATGCAATCAATTAAGTGAGCCTCATGCTCTGTTTATATTTGGCAAATATACGTCAAGTATTTCGGGAAATCTCTTTTTATGGTAGGGTTTAATTATATTTAACTAAGGAAGCTGAGGTATAATCGCATGTTATGGTGTACTTTTGTTCCATATTTAGAAATGGGATGGAAAAAAGATGGAATCGCATTTAAAATATCTTTGGATCGTATCACTGGCTTGTACTCTGACTGCTTGCATGAATGGTGGAGGAGACTTGGCCGGTAAGTGGCAGTTGCGTCAGTACCAATATGCCGACGGTACATCGGAAAAGGTGGACAGTGTATTCTATAATTTTCAAAAAGGAAGTTTTTCTGCCATATGTTTGTTGAAAGATGGCGGATTGACTACGTTTTTTGGAAATTATTCTTTGAAAGGTGCTGAAATTTCCATTATTTTGTTGCCCGAAAGTGTTAACGATGAAAATTATGATACTTATTTCGGATGGCCGGAAGGAAAACGCACCTTTAAAGTAGAAGAATTGTCCTACTCTTCATTGCGTTTGGAATATGGGAGCACGAAATCAGTTTTTCGGAAATTTTGAGATAAAGATAAGAATAGACATAGATTTTACTAATAAAAACAATAGAAAAGATGAAAAGATTAGCCGTATTGGGAATGGGAGTGTGCATAGCTCTGGCATTCTCTTCTTGTAAATCAAGTGAAAGTGCTTATAAGAAAGCATACGAAAAGGCAAAACAGCAGGAATTGGCCGAGCCGCAAACAACTGCCCCTGCTGAAGAGGTGGCTCCGGTGGTTACCGCTCCGGTAGAAGTGAAAGTGGTGGAAAGCGCACCTGTCGGCATGCGTCAGGAAAAGGTGACTGTGGTATCAGGTGGTACCAGCTTGAAAACCTTCAGTGTGGTTTGCGGAGCTTATAGCGTGAAAGCTAATGCAGAAGGTGTGAAGCAGACATTGGTGAATGAAGGTTATGCTGCAATGGTGGTTTACAATGCAGAAAGAAATCTGTATCGTGTAGTTATCGGTACATTCGATGACAGAGCATCCGCCGAGAATCTGCGCGACTCTTTCAAGGCCAAGCATCCTTCGAATGATGACTTCCAGAAAGCATGGCTGCTGTATAGCGTCAATTAATAGAATTCTTTTTGGTAATTCATAACATAACAGAACAGAAAGGAATATATGTTTCCTTTCATGATGAGGCAGTAACTGCGAAGTTACTGCCTTTTTGATGATATGCCGAAAGAATTTTATTCCCTCTTCCTTCGTGAATACTTCCCTCTGTTTCTTTGCTCCGGCTTTATTTTCCTGATTGTGAAAAGTGCTTATAATATTCTCTCTTTCGTTTAAAAGAAGTTATAAAACAAGGGGTGGAAACTTTCGGGCCTGAAAAAGTTTTTAATTTTGCGCTTTATCTTTGAGAAGAATATAGTATGGAACATCGATATATACTGAATGCGATTGATGCCGCCTTGCAGGCTGGCGAGAAAATTCTTTCCATTTACGATGATCCGGCATCGGATTTTCAGGTAGAAAAAAAAGCGGATAATTCTCCTCTTACTATTGCCGACCGTAAGGCTCATGAAACTATCTGCCGTTTTTTGGCTGATACACCTTTCCCTCTGCTGAGCGAGGAAGGTAAGCATTTGCCTTTTCCGGAGCGACGGAGTTGGGAGACTTTATGGATTGTAGACCCTTTGGACGGTACGAAGGAGTTCATAAAGAGGAACGGTGAGTTTACAGTGAATATAGCTTTGGTACATCAGTCGGTACCGGTGATGGGAGTCATTTATTTGCCGGTAAAAAAAGAACTTTATTTTGGCGTGCATGGTTCGGGTGCCTATAAGCTGTCCGGTATTGTTGCACGTGATGGAATGCCTTGGGATGAACTGATTGCGAAAGCTGTCCGGTTGCCGGAGACAAGCGCGCATGAGCGGTTTGTAATTGTGGCTTCCCGCTCACATCTGACGCCCGAGACGGAAGATTATATAGAACAGATGAAACGCAGCCATGCGGAAGTCGACCTGATATCAAGCGGGAGTTCCCTCAAGATTTGTCTGGTGGCTGAAGGCAAGGCTGATGTATATCCTCGTTTTGCTCCTACGATGGAATGGGATACGGCGGCAGGGCATGCTATTGCACGTGCTGCCGGAATGGAGATTTATCAGGCGGGGAAGGAGGAACCTTTGCAATATAATAAGGAGAATTTGTTGAATCCGTGGTTCATCGTAGAGCCTGAACGTACCGAAATAAAATAACGATTTTATGACATTTGAGATTTTGTTTGTGCTGTTGGGATTGTTGGGCATGGTGATTGCCTTGGTTCTGGATAAAATGCGTCCGGGCATGGTACTCTTTTCCGTCGTAGTATTGTTCCTGTGTGCAGGTATCCTCACTCCTAAGGAGATGTTGGAAGGGTTCAGTAATAAGGGGATGATGACCGTCGCCATGCTGTTTCTGGTCAGTGAAGGTATCAGGCAGTCGGGTGCCTTGGGGCAAATAATCAAGAAGCTGCTTCCCCAAGGTAAGACTACGGTCTTTAAAGCACAATTCCGTATGTTACCCACCATCGCCTTTATTTCAGCTTTTCTAAACAATACTCCGGTGGTTGTTATCTTTGCTCCCATTATCAAGCGTTGGGCGGAATCGGTGAAGTTGCCTGCTACCAAGTTCCTTATACCTCTTTCATACGTTACGATACTTGGTGGTATCTGTACGTTGATAGGTACATCGACCAATCTGGTGGTGCATGGTATGATATTGGAAGCCGGATATGAGGGTTTCGCAATGTTCGAGTTGGGCAAAGTGGGGATTTTCATTGCGATTGTGGGAGTTATTTATCTGTTTGCTTTTTCCTCAAGGCTTTTGCCGGATGTTCGTACGGATGCGGTGAAGCTTGATGAGGAGCCGGAGGAGCATGGAGATTTGCATCGGGTGGAGGCTGTACTCGGTGCCCGTTTTCCCGGTATCAACAAGAAACTGGGTGATTTTAATTTCAAACGGCATTATGGGGCCGAAGTGAAAGAGATTAAGCGTAGCGGTCAGAGCATTGCCGGAAATTTGGAAAATGAATATCTCCGCGAAGGGGATACGCTGGTGGTGATGGCCGATGACTCTTTTGTAAAGACCTGGGGGGAATCTTCGGTATTCGTGTTGCTGGCCAATGGCAAGGATACGGAACCGGTGCCCGGAAAGGGAAAGCGCTGGTTTGCCTTGGCTTTGCTGATATTGATGATAGTGGGTGCGACGGTCGGTGAACTTCCGGCTGTCAAGGAAGCTTTCCCGAAAATCAAGCTGGACATGTTTTTCTTCGTTTCCATTACTACCATCATTATGGCCTGGACAAAGATATTCCCGGCCCGCAAGTATACCAAGTATATATCTTGGGATATTCTGATTACGATTGCTTGTGCTTTTGCCATCAGCAAGGCGATGGTGAATTCCGGTGTGGCGGATGTTGTGGCGCGTTTCATTATAGGCATGAGCCATCATTATGGCCCCCACGTGTTACTGGCTGCTATGTTTATCATAACGAACTTGTTTACGGAACTGATTACGAACAATGCGGCTGCGGCACTTGCTTTCCCGTTGGCACTTTCCATTTCTTCACAGATGGGAGTCAGCCCAATGCCTTTCTTTGTGGTGATTTGTATGGCGGCTTCTGCCAGTTTCTCCACTCCTATAGGATATCAGACTAATTTGATTGTACAAGGTATCGGTAACTATAAGTTTACGGATTTTGTACGTATCGGATTGCCTTTGAATATCATCACTTTCTTGATATCCGTTTTCTTGATTCCTTTAATTTGGCCATTTTAAAAAAAAGAAGAAATAATAACATATGGAAGAAAACAATCACATATATCCGATATTTGACAGAATGCTGATGCGGAAGGACAAAGAAGATTTGTTGAAGCAGCGCAGCGTGATGATTTGGTTTACCGGTTTGAGCGGATCCGGCAAAAGCACGATAGCCATTGCCTTGGAGCGTGAGCTTCATAAGAGGGGATTGCTTTGCCGTATTTTGGATGGTGACAATATTCGTAGTGGCATCAACAATAACCTCGGTTTTACGGAGGCCGACCGTGTGGAGAATATCCGGCGTATAGCCGAAGTATCAAAACTCTTTCTTGATACGGGTATCATAACAATTGCGGCTTTTATCAGTCCCAATAACGATATTCGTGAGATGGCGGCTGATATTATCGGACAAGACGATTTTCTGGAAGTTTATGTCAGTACCCCGCTTGAAGAGTGTGAACGCCGTGACGTGAAGGGGCTTTATGCCAAGGCACGCAAGGGAGAAATCAAGAATTTTACGGGTATTTCCGCGCCTTTTGAGGAACCTGTCCATCCGGCTCTGACGTTGGACACCTCTGTTCTCAGCCTGGAAGAATCAGTCAACAAGCTGCTGGAACTTATTTTACCAAGAACTCAGAAGAAATAAAATATAATGAAAGAAGAATATAAATTGAGCCATTTGAAGGAACTCGAAGCAGAGTCCATTCATATTATCCGTGAAGTGGCGGCGGAGTTTGAGAATCCGGTGATGCTGTATAGCATCGGCAAGGATTCTTCGGTTATGGTGCGCTTGGCCGAGAAAGCGTTTGCTCCCGGCAAAGTGCCGTTCCCGTTGATGCACATCGATTCCAAGTGGAAGTTTAAGGAGATGATAGAGTTTCGTGACGAGTATGCCGGGAAGTACGGTTGGAACCTGATAGTGGAAAGCAATATGGAAGCTTTCAATGCGGGGGTCGGACCCTTTACGCATGGCAGCAAGGTACATACGGACCTGATGAAAACGCAAGCTTTGCTCCACGCATTGGATAAGCATAAGTTTGATGCTGCATTCGGTGGCGCTCGCCGCGACGAGGAGAAGTCACGCGCTAAAGAGCGTATTTTCTCCTTCCGCGACAAGTTCCATCAATGGGACCCCAAAAATCAGCGTCCCGAGTTGTGGGATATTTATAATGCCCGCGTACATAAGGGAGAGAGCATCCGCGTATTTCCGTTAAGTAATTGGACGGAGCTGGACATCTGGCAATATATACGTCTGGAAAGCATTCCTATTGTGCCGTTGTATTTTGCCAAGGAACGTCCTTGTGTGGAGATTGACGGAAATCTGATAATGGCAGATGACGACCGTTTGCCGGAACAGTACCGCGACCAGATAAAGATGCGTATGGTGCGTTTCCGTACGTTGGGCTGTTGGCCCTTGACCGGTGCTGTGGAAAGCGATGCCGATACCATCGAGAAGATTGTCGAAGAAATGATGACCACTACCAAGAGTGAACGGACGACCCGGGTCATTGACTTCGACCAGGACGCAAGCATGGAGCAGAAGAAGCGTGAGGGATACTTCTAAAGGAATTAGAAATTAAGAATTAAAAACAGAAAGATTAGGATGAACGATTCTACACTTGATATAAAGGCTTTCCTTGACAAAGATGAGCAAAAGGATTTGCTGAGGCTGTTGACTGCCGGTTCTGTGGATGACGGAAAATCCACATTGATAGGCCGTTTGTTGTTCGACAGCAAGAAATTGTACGAAGACCAGCTGGACGCACTGGAGCGTGACAGCAAACGCATGGGAAATGCCGGTGACCATATAGACTATGCCCTTTTGCTGGACGGCTTGAAGGCAGAGCGCGAACAAGGCATCACCATCGACGTGGCATACCGCTACTTCTCGACCAATAACCGTAAGTTTATCATTGCCGACACTCCGGGACACGAGCAATACACGCGCAACATGATTACCGGAGGCTCTACGGCCAACCTGGCAATTATTCTGGTGGATGCACGTATGGGTGTCATTACGCAGACGCGCCGGCATACTTTCCTGGTGTCGTTGCTGGGCATCAAGCATGTGGTGCTTGCTGTCAATAAGATGGACCTGGTGGATTTCTCCGAAAAACGTTTTAATGAGATAGTCGATGAGTATCGGAAGTTTATAGCTCCGTTGGGCATTCCTGATGTGAACTGCATTCCGCTGTCAGCCTTGGACGGAGACAATGTGGTGGAGAAGTCGGAACGTACTCCTTGGTATGAGGGCATTTCACTTCTTGACTTCCTGGAGACGGTACATATTGACAATGACCATAATCTGAAGGATTTTCGTTTCCCGGTTCAATACGTCTTGCGCCCCAATCTCGATTTCCGTGGTTTTTGCGGCAAGGTGGCTTCGGGCATTGTCCGTAAGGGAGATGAAGTGATGGCATTGCCTTCCGGCAAGAAGTCGCATGTCAAGAGTATAGTTACATACGACGGCGAATTGGATTACGCCTTTCCGCCCCAGTCCGTCACTTTGACGCTGGAAGACGAGATAGATGTGTCGAGAGGGGAAATGCTGGTACATCCGGATAACCTGCCTGTCATGGACCGCAATTTTGAGACGATGCTGGTTTGGATGGATGAAGAGCCGATGGATATAAACAAATCATTCTTCATCAAGCAGACCACCAATATAAGCCGCACCCGTATCGACAGCATTAAGTATAAGGTGGATGTCAATACGATGGAGCATCTTTCCCTTGACAACGGAAAACTGAGCAAGGAAACATTGCCGATGCAGCTCAATCAAATTGCGCGCGTGGTGCTGACTACTGCCAAAGAGCTTTTCTTTGACCCTTATCAGCAGAATAAGGCTACCGGTTCGTTTATCCTGATAGACCCGATAACCAACAATACCAGTGCTGTAGGTATGATTATCGATAGGGTGGAGGATAAGGATATGCACTTGTCCGAGGACATGCCTGTGCTGAACCTGCCTAAGTTGGGTATTGCTCCCGAACATTATGAGGCTATCGAAAAGGCTGTGAAGGAACTTAAACGCCAGGGCATTGCAGTGATTATAGAGAAGGAATAGACGTTACTTGTGCGGAGTATGACCGTTTCCTGCAGAGGAAACGGCTTTTGCCGTGAGAGGTATATGTGTGCTAAATGTAATATATTAATATATAGACTATAATGGGATTATTAGAATTCAACAAGCTTCCTATAAACACATTGGTAGGTGCGGATTGGAAGACATTCAAGGATATAACAGGCGGTCGTGATATCGGTGCCGCCTACAAAGGTAAGTACCGGCTGACAAAAGCCGTCTGCCGTCTGCTGTCCACTTTGGCTCCTCTGCAGGACAGGCGCTATGAAAAGCTTCTGGCTGCTAAGCCTCTGGAGCACGACCCGGTATTCATTTTGGGACACTGGCGTAGCGGGACTACGTTTGTGCATAATGTCTTCTCCTGCGACAGGCATTTCGGCTACAACACGACATACCAGACTGTATTTCCGCATCTTATGATGTGGGGGCAGCCTTTCTTTAAGAAGAACATGAGTTGGCTGATGCCGGACAAACGTCCCACGGACAATATGGAGCTTGCTGTTGACCTTCCACAGGAAGAGGAGTTTGCTTTGGCAAATATGATGCCCTACACCTATTATAATTTCTGGTTTCTGCCCAAGTATCAGCAAGAGTATGCCGATAAATACCTGCTGTTTGATGATATCACGGAGCAAGAACTGAAAGTGTTTGAGGAGACTTTCGTCAAACTGATAAAGATTTCTCTTTGGAATACGGACGGAACCCAGTTCCTTAGTAAGAATCCGCCTCATACGGGACGTGTGAAAGAGCTTGTCAAGATGTTCCCCAATGCTAAGTTCATCTATCTGATGCGCAATCCTTATACTGTTTTCGAAAGCACACGTAGTTTCTTTACTAACACCATTCAGCCGTTGAAACTGCAGGACATCAGTAATGAGGAACTTGAAAAGAACATATTGTCCATTTATGCCAGACTGTATCATAAGTACGAAGCGGACAAGGCATGTATTCCTGAAGGAAATCTGATAGAGGTGAAGTTTGAGGACTTCGAAGCGGATGCGATGGGAATGACTGAGCATATCTACAAGGCCTTGTCCATACCGGGTTTTGCAGAAGCGCGTGCCGATATTGAGAAGTATGTAGGCGGAAAGAAAGGGTATAAGAAGAATAGATACAAGTATGATGAGCGTACGGTGCAGTTGGTTCAGGATAACTGGAATTTTGCGCTGCAACAGTGGAATTACGATTTATAATGACTGCCGATTATCAATGAAAAAAATGATTCAAAAGAAAGTTCGTATATGGGGAGTGCTGTCCGCCATGCTCTGTTGCGGATTTGTTTCTGCGCAGCAGCACGAGGTAGAGTTGATTCCTTTCGGAAATATGGATCAGTGGATTGACCGTCAAATCAAGGAGTCCGGTATTATTGGCGGTGCTACGAAGAATGTGTATGCCATCGGGCCCGCTGCCACTGTCACCGAAACCAAGGCATATAAGAATATGGGAGGTTCGCCATGGGCGACATCCAATGTGATGGCACGGGTAGCCGGTATTACGAAAACCAATACTTCTGTTTTTCCGGAAAAAAGGGGAGATGGTTTCTGCGCCCGCATGGACACCCGTATGGAGAGTGTAAAGGTTTTTGGACTCGTGGATATCACAGTGCTGGCTGCCGGATCCATGTTTCTGGGTGAGGTGCACGAACCTATCAAGGGAACCAAGAATCCGCAGAAAATGCTGAATTCCGGCATACCTTTTACAAAGAAACCTATCGCCATACAGTTTGATTATAAAGTAAAGATGTCCGACCGCGAGAAGCGTATCCGTGCAACGGGCTTTAGCCGTATCACAGATGTGGAAGGAAAGGACTTTCCGGAAGTGAATCTGTTCTTGCAAAAGCGCTGGGAGGATGAGAAGGGGAATATCTATGCCAAGCGCGTAGGAACGATGGTCGTAAGATATTATACTACTACCGGTTGGCATAATAATGCCACTTATTCCATCATGTACGGTGATATTACCGGTGATCCTGCATACAAGGCCCACATGATGCGCCTTCAGGTTGAAGAACGCTATGCAGTTAATAGTAAAGGAGAAAGTGTACCGGTTAAGGAGGTTGCCTGGGGCACGGAGGACGATGTGCCCACTCATTTGCTGTTGCAATTCACCTCTAGTCATGGTGGGGCTTATATAGGGTCTCCCGGCAACTCGCTATGGATTGACAATGTAAAATTGGTTTATTAGACATTGGTACACTTGGTACAGAGGTTCATCCGTCCTCTTGCCTCACACACACGTACGCGCGGGAAAGAGAGGGGGGAATCCGAAAAGGGCAGAAAAATCAGGACCGGCATTCTGTAACACCTGACGGAATTCTACGGCATCGGTCGCAAATACCGGAAGGTTAAGAGGGCCTGTCTTTCCGTACTTCGCTTGGCCTATCGCGCATACGCGCGTGTGTGAGGCAAGAAGACGGATGAACCTCTGTACCAAGTGTACCAATGTCAGCTTTGCATCGCCTGAGTTGACCTCTGCACCACTCAAGTTGACCTTTACGTCGCCAGACCTCAGGTTTATGGTTTTTCCGGTGCAGCCGCTATTTTTGCAAATAATTTTTCTATTCATTCTTTTTGAAGAAAAAACGATATTATTTCATCTTTTCAGATAAAAATCTTTGGTATTATTAAAAATGTATCTATTTTTGCACCGCATTTTGTGTTATACGGACACAAAAAAGGTTGAAAAAATGAGGTATAAAAACTCTAACATAAAAAAGTGCCTAGATACTAAAACAATAGCACGGTGTGCGGCGTTCTTTTTATTCTGTTTGCTTCCTTTAAAAGGAATTTGTCAAACGGGAGAAAGTACTGTAGATGCTTTAGTGGAAATGGGATTTGAAAATGTTGGATGGACGGAAAATGACGATGAACGTGTTTATGTTCTGCAGAATTCTGCATATCGTTTGCAAGGCGTAGGCATAGGCAAAGCGGTGGATGTTATCCAGAAGACGGGTTTGTCGGAAGAAAAACCGTGCCGGATAATAGTTCTGGATAATAATGTGCCTCAGATTTCTCTTTATTATCATCCTCTAAAGGGTGATTCGGTGCCTCAGGCAGAGCGTAAAGACTGGCATGTAAGCTATGAGCTGGGTGACGCTTGGGAGAGTGCACGGAAAATAAAGTTGAAGAATAGTTCTTTGTTTAAGGTTGATGTACTGGTGTATCCGGAGTTGGCTTTCAAGAATCTGATTATTACACAGATTTACCAGGTTTTATTTGATTTGAGCCCGGCCGTGGAAGTTTCGCTGTGGAAAGGCATGAAGCTTACGGCGCAAATGAAAATACCGGTATATAATGATGGTTATGGAAAGCGGGAAGGAAAAGTTCATCCGGGTTTTTTAACGGTTTCGCAGCGCTTTCGTTTGCCATATAATGTTTTCGGCAAAACAACGATTGGCATTTTTAACGGTAGTCGTTATGGTTTTGATGCGGAATTTTCCCGGCCTTTCAAGGATGAACGTTTTTCAGTGTTTGCCCGAATGGGGTATACGGGAGCCGGAAGGTGGGATGGGTTTAAATTCCAGTATGATCCTTCGCAATGGTTGCTTTCATGGTCTTTGGGAGGTAGCTTCTATTGGCCGCGTTACAATATGCAGTTTACGCTGCAAACAGAACGGTATATGCTGAAAGAAAAAGGAGTGCGGTTTGATATGATACGCCATTTCCGATATTGTTCGATTGGATTTTATGCGGTAAAGGCAAAAAATATAAAGGCAAACGGAGGATTCCGTTTCCAAGTGGCATTGCCCGCTTATAAATATAGAAGAAAAGGATATGTGCCGCGTGTTAATGCTTCAAACAATATGGGTATTACTTATAATGCCGGTAATGAAAGGTATTATTATAAGCAATATCGGTCGGAAGCAAGCGATAATATAATGGAGAAGAATAGTTTTAACCCATATTTTATTAAGTCGGAATTGTTAAATTTTTAATTAATTAATTGAAATGAGAAAAAGAAGTTTTTTAAGCGGCGTAAGTGCTAAATTGGCATTGGCTGCAGTAGCTTTGACAAGCATGATGTTCACAAGCTGCGAAAAAGAGGAATTTAATTTTGCACCCGTAGAAGTAGAACCTGCAAGTGCTACCATCCTTGTTACTGTATACGATTTGAAAGATGGCTCTGTTATCACAGATGCTACGATTACAGAAAATGGTGCTGCTGTTTCTGGTTCAATCAAAGTAGAAGCAGGTGAAGATGGTACAATTGCTGCAGCAACAAGAACTTTTGCTGCTACAAAAACTGGTTATGTAGCCGGAGAAGGACAAGCTACTATTCCTGCTCTTGCAAAAGGTAAGTCTGCTGTTGTTCCGGTAAGCATTTTCTTGCAGCGAGTAGATGCAGCTTTTGATAATCCTACTGAGAAAGATGAAGAGGATGCTAAATATTCTGGTGATAAAACTGTTATAACTGATCTTGGCGATAATACTGAAGCAGGTGAGGAACCTATTGTAAAGTCAATCTCATATATTGCTGAGTATGGTCAGAAAGTTCAAAATCTGAGTGATGTAGAAAAGTGGATTGACGCTATGCCTACTACGAAAGCAATGTCTGCTGCTGATGTAAAGAATGTATTGAAAGCTTTGGTTGCGTCATACAATCCGGGTATAGAGAAAAAAGAAATGGTTAAGGATATTACCATTATGCCTTTCACTAAGTTGATTCGTGTAGATGTTATCAACAATTACGAAACAACAAAGAAGAGCATTACTGCCACTATTGACGGTGTTCCTTATACTGTTCCTGGTGTAGAAATCAAGAAAGTTATAAATACAGTAGTTAGTCCTGAATTTATTTCTGTAGCACACGGTCACGATCATGGTCACGGCCACGGCAATGGTAACAATGCCGGTGGTGGTATTGGTGAAAACTAATTGATTTTTTAGTTGTTGTTTATCTTTAAACCAAAGAAAAGATGAAAAGTAAATTAATGATAGCCTCCTTATTGTTGGCAGGCGCTTGTGCAGCAAACCTGAATGCACAAGAAAAAAAGAGCTACTACACTCCGAAATGGAGCGACAATATTTTTGTCAGTGTAGGTGGCGGTATTCATTCCATCAACAATGATGGTTTCAACAAGATTGCTCCGCATTTCAGCGTATCATTGGGTAAGCTGATTACTCCGACTTGGGGTGTACGTGCTCAGGTGAACGGTGTTACACAACACTTGTGCCTGGATGACGCATATTGGGAACATAACAAGACTTACATTGGCGGTAACATTGATGCAATGGTCAACTTGTCTACATTGTTTGCCGGTGTAAATCCTAACCGTTTCTTCGAGGTTTACGGTTTTGCCGGTCCTCAGTTGTCAGTAGCAAAATCTACCAACGTAATGGTTCAAAACGACGGAACAATGATTCCTGATGGCGAGGCTAAGGCTAGAGCCCGTGTAGGTGCTTCTGCCGGTTTGGGCTTGAAGTTCAATATCAACACCAAGTGGGCTATTGACGTAGAAGCCCGTGGTGCTATCGCTCCGTCCGTTTTCGGTAACATCAGTAGCCATCGCAAGGCTGAAGGTACAGGTATGCTGACCGCAGGTGTAAGCTACATCTTCGGTGGCAAGAAGTTCCTGCCTGCTTCCAATGTAGACGAAGATGCTGTCAATGCAGAAATCAACAGATACAGAAGCGAGCTGGCTCAGGCTCAGGCTGACCTGGCTAACTGCAAGAACGCACTGGCCAATGCTAAACCGGAAGTGAAGGAAGTGACCAAGGAAGTTGAAGTTGCCGGTCCGCGTGCTATCTTCTTCAAGATTGGTAGCGCCCGTCTGGATGACTATGGTAAAGTTAACATCGAATTGGCTGCCAAGATTCTGAAGGCTAATCCGGACAAGAAGTACAAGGTTGCAGGTTATGCAGACAAGGCTACCGGTAGCGCTTCTTGGAACCAAAAGCTGTCTGAAAAGCGTGCTCAGGTTGTTTACGATGCCTTGATTGCTCAGGGTGTTGACAAAGACCAGCTCGAACTCGTAGGATTCGGTGGTACTGCCAATATGTTCGGCAAGAACTTCTTGAACCGCGTAGTTATCTTGGAATAATATACTCCAAGTGACAAATAGACTCTAAAAATGAAGGCGTCTGGGACTCAGACGCCTTTTTTTGGTACTATGTCCGATGCATGTTATAAAGCAACCTATTTTTATCAGCGACTGAATTTATATGTGATGATGAAGTTCAAGCTATTTCTTATCGTTCTGTCTTGCAGCCTTTCCCTATCGGCCTTTTCTCAGCTGACGTATGGTACGACGGGGCTGTTGCACGCACCCTCTGCGGAGATGCAGCGCGACAAGACTTTCATGGTCGGCGGCAACTTCCTGAACAAGGAGCTCACACCCCCCACCTGGTACTATCATACCTACAACTACTTTCTGAATGTCACCATCTTTCCCTTTCTGGAAGTGGCCTACACATGTACGCTTTTCAAGGCGGAGGCTTTGGGCCTGAAACCATACGGGTACAGCGGATTCACGAACCAGGACCGTTACTTTTCAGCCCGTCTGCGTGTGTTGAAGGAGGGACAGTTCTGGAAATACATGCCGGCTGTCGTGCTGGGGACGTCCGACCCGTTCACTTCCTCCGGAGGGGGACAAGTCGGCACCACGGAAGGTAACGGCTATTATAGCCGTTTCTATATTGCCGCTTCCAAGCATATACCCGTCATGGGCAAGGAGGAAGTGGGCGTTCACCTTTCCTACCTTTATAACAACCGCAAGGAGTACAAGCTGAACGGGCTGGCATTGGGAGTCACCTACAATCCCTCCTTTCATCCGCAGTTGAGGGTGATAGCGGAATATGACTCCAAGGACTTTGCCCTGGGAGCCACCTATCTGCTGTTCAAGCATCTGCATGTGCAGCTGGAAATGCAGAGGATGAAGTATTTCAGTGGAGGGCTGACATACAAAATTCATCTGAAATAATTAGTGGAAAAATCAGAGGAGGGGATGTTTGATATTACCAGACATCCCCTTTTTCTGTATTATATATGTAAGATTAACGGCAAAATCCAAATTTTAATCGTAATTTTGTAGCCCATTATGAGTAGAATAATAGCCATAGACTACGGTCGGAAACGTACGGGAATAGCCGTGAGCGATACATTGCAGATGATTGCCAATGGACTGACAACTGTGCCTACACACCAACTGTTGCAGTTCCTTCTTGATTATGTGACTAAGGAACCGGTGGAGCGGATTTTGGTAGGTCTGCCTAAGCAGATGAACAATGAGGCTTCGGAAAACATGAGGAATATCGAGCCTTTTGTCCGTTCGTTGAAGAAGAAACTGCCTGACATGCCGGTTGAATATGTAGACGAACGTTTTACTTCTGTTCTGGCTCATCGGACGATGCTTGAGGCCGGCTTGAAGAAGAAAGCTCGCCAGAACAAAGCGTTGGTGGACGAAATCAGTGCGACTATTATTCTGCAAACTTATTTGGAGAACAAGCGCTTCTCCTTCTTATAATGTATAGGGAAGTAATGTGTAATTAAGTAATATTGTAATTAAGGAAATGATTTTACCCATTTATGTGTACGGCCAGCCCGTATTGAGAAAGGTGGCAGAGGATATTGCTCCGGACTATCCGAACTTGAAGGAACTTATTGAGAATATGTTTGAAACCATGGACCATGCCGAAGGCGTGGGGCTTGCAGCTCCGCAAATAGGTCTTCCTATTCGTGTAGTGGTGGTCAATTTGGATGTTTTGTCCGAGGATTTGCCGGAATACAAAGGATTTCGTAAGGTGTATATCAATGCCCATATTTTGGAAGTGGGAGGTGAAACCGTGTCTATGGATGAGGGGTGCTTGAGCCTCCCGGGAATTCATGAAGGGGTGAAGCGTGGCGATAAGATACGTGTGAAGTATCTGGACGAGAATCTGGAAGAACACGAGGAGGTTGTCGAAGGTTATCTGGCACGCGTAATGCAGCATGAATTCGACCATCTGGAAGGAAAGATGTTCATAGACCATTTGTCTCCGCTTCGCAAGCAGATGATTAAAGGAAAACTGAACGCTATGTTGAAAGGCAAGGCACACTGTACTTATAAGGTGAAAACCGTCAAGAAGTAAGTCAATCATATAATATGGTATAAAAGGCTCAAAAAATATAAAAAGTGTTCCGCTAATCCCGACAAGTAAATGAAAAACGTTACTTTTGTTTCGTTTACAAGCATTTATAGAACAAGATGATAAAAAAAATACTGACGGCTATTTTGCTGTTACCTACATTGTTGTATGCACAAATCAATACGGAACGGGTGATGACCATTGCTCGGAATGCGTTGTATTTTGAGGATTACGTGCTTTCTATCCAATATTTTAATCAGGTAATCAACGCGAAACCTTATTTGTATGAGCCTTATTTTTTCCGTGGACTGGCAAAAATCAATCTGGATGGCTATCAGGGGGCGGAGAGTGATTGCGATGCTGCGATTCAAAGAAATCCTTTCGTAGTAGGTGCTTACCAGATCAGGGGACTGGCACGTATCCGGCAGAACAAGTTTGACGGGGCGATTGAAGATTATAAAACTGCCCTCAAATACGACCCCGAGAATCTGGTGCTTTGGCATAACCTTTCCCTTTGCCATATTCAAAAAGAAGATTATGAGTCGGCTAAGGAAGATTTGGGTACGCTCCTGACAATTGCCCCCAGGTACACACGTGCTTATCTTATGCGTGGTGAAGTTTCTCTGAAACAGAACGATACGATACAGGCTTTGCATGATTTTGACAAAGCTATCGGTATGGACTGCTATGACCCGGACGGATGGGGAGCAAGAGCCATTGTACGTCTTCAGCAGGGGAAGTATAAAGAGGCCGAAGCTGATTTGGACCACTCCATCCATCTGAGTGCAAAGAATGCCGGCAACTATATCAACCGTGCCTTGGCGCGTTTCCATCAGAATAATTTGAGAGGTGCCATGAGCGACTATGACTTGGCTCTGGATATTGATCCGAATAATTTTCTCGGGCACTACAACCGGGGGTTGCTGCGTGCCCAGGTAGGCGATGACAACCGGGCGATAGAAGATTTTGATTTTGTGTTGAAGATAGAGCCGGACAACATGATGGCTACCTTCAATCGTGGTTTGTTGCGTGCTCAAACGGGGGATTACCGGGGAGCAGTCAGCGACTATTCCAAAGTGATTGCAGAATATCCTAACTTTATGGCAGGCTATTATCGGCGTGCCGAAGCCCGTAAAAAGATTGGCGACCATAAGGGGGCTGAACAGGATGAGTTCGAAATCATGAAGATGCAGATAGACAAGCGCAACGGTGTTTCTTCCGGTGAGAAAAAAGAAGATAGCGACAGTAAGGATGTTGCGGATAATTCTTCGGAAAACTCCAATGGCGGGAAGACACGTAAGAAATCGGACAAGAACATGGAAAACTATCGGAAAATTGTAATAGCGGACGATTCGGAAGCTGACCAGCGTTATAAGAGCGATTATCGCGGACGCGTACAAGACCGGAATGTGACCATCAAGCTTGAGCCGATGTATGCTTTGACTTATTATGAGAAACTGAGCGATGTGAAGCGTATCGTACATTATCATAAGTATATCGAGGAACTGAACCATTCGAAACAGTTCCCGAAGCTACTGCGCATTACCAATATGGAAGCTCCGTTGACGGAGGAACAAGTACGCTTCCACTTTGCTTTGATAGACGCTCATACGTCTGATGTGGTGGCTGACGAGAAGAACGCCAAGAAACGTTTCATGAGAGGTCTGGATTTCTATCTGGTTCAGGATTTTGCCAGTTCCATAGATGACTTTACAAAGAGTATCTTGTTGGACGACACTTTCTTCCCGGCATACTTTATGCGTGCTTTGGTGCGTTATAAGCAACTGGAATATAAAAAGGCCGAAGCCACAATGAGTGAAGGTGCCACTCTGGGTGCAACGGAAATGAAAAAGCCTGAAGTGACGGCCATCGACTATGAAGTTGTGAAGAATGACCTGGATCATGTTGTCCAATTGGCTCCTGATTTTGTCTATGGCTATTACAACCGTGGCAATGTGTCTTCGTTGCTGAAGGATTACCGTGCCGCCTTGGTGGATTATGACAAGGCGATTGAGTTGAGTCCCGATTTTGCAGAAGCATACTTTAACCGTGGATTGACGCACATCTTCCTGGGGAATAACAAACAAGGTATTGCCGATTTGAGTAAAGCTGGAGAGTTGGGCATTGTGTCGGCCTATAACATTATAAAGAGGTTTACAGATACACGTGAATAACATTTTTTTGCTAAAAAATAGAATATCAAAAAGAATTAGTTATTTTTGCGTTCTGAAAAATGAAATATACATATAAACTATGATAAAGATAACATTTCCAGACGGCTCTGTTCGTGAATATAACGAAGGAGTAACGGGACTGCAGATTGCAGAAAGCATCAGTTCTCGACTGGCACAGGATGTGCTGGCTTGTGGCGTGAACGGAGAAACTTATGATTTGGGGCGTCCTATCATGCAAGACGCTGAAGTGGTTCTTTATAAATGGGAGGATGAGCAGGGCAAGCATGCCTTTTGGCATACCAGTGCCCACTTGCTGGCCGAAGCTTTGCAAGAGCTCTATCCGGGCATCCAGTTCGGTATAGGTCCTGCTATCGAAAACGGTTTCTACTATGATGTGGATTCGGGTGAAACGACTATCAAGGAAGCCGACCTTCCGGTCATTGAGAAAAAAATGGCTGAATTGGTGGCTAAGAAAGAAGCGGTTGTCAGACAAGACATTGCCAAGGCAGATGCTTTGAAGATGTTCGGCGACCGTGGAGAAACTTATAAATGCGAGCTGATTTCCGAATTGGAAGACGGTCACATCACTACTTATACGCAAGGTGCGTTTACTGATTTGTGCCGTGGCCCTCACTTGATGACCACAGCTCCTATCAAGGCTATTAAGCTGACTTCCGTTGCCGGTGCTTACTGGCGTGGACAAGAAGACCGTAAAATGATGACCCGTATCTATGGTATCACCTTCCCTAAGAAGAAGATGCTGGATGAGTATCTCGTTCTGCTGGAAGAGGCAAAGAAGCGCGATCACCGCAAAATCGGTAAGGAGATGGACTTGTTCATGTTCTCCGACACGGTAGGTAAGGGACTTCCGATGTGGTTGCCGAAAGGTACTGCACTGCGTATCCGCTTGCAGGACTTCTTACGCCGCATCCAGGCTCGTTACGATTATCAAGAGGTAATGTGTCCGCCTATCGGCAACAAATTGCTTTACATCACTTCCGGTCACTATGCAAAATATGGTAAGGACTCATTCCAGCCTATCCATACACCGGAAGAAGGGGAAGAGTACTTCTTGAAACCGATGAACTGCCCTCACCACTGTATGATTTATAAAAACTCACCCCGTTCTTACAAAGATTTGCCTTTGCGTCTGGCAGAGTTCGGTACGGTTTGCCGTTATGAGCAGAGCGGTGAGTTGCACGGATTGACACGTGTGCGTAGCTTCACGCAGGATGATGCGCATATCTTCTGCCGTCCGGACCAGGTAAAGGATGAATTCCTCCGTGTAATGGATATTATCTCCATCGTGTTCGAATCTATGGACTTCGAAAACTTCGAAGCGCAGATTTCTTTGCGCGACAAAGTGAACCGTGAGAAGTATATCGGTAGCGACGAAAACTGGGAAAAGGCAGAACGAGCCATCATCGAAGCTTGTGAAGAAAAGGGCTTGAAGGCGAAAATAGAGTATGGCGAAGCCGCTTTCTATGGTCCGAAACTGGACTTCATGGTGAAGGATGCCATCGGTCGCCGTTGGCAGCTGGGTACCATCCAGGTGGACTACAATCTGCCGGAACGTTTCCAGCTGGAATATACCGGTGCCGACAATCAGAAGCACCGTCCCGTAATGGTTCACCGTGCTCCGTTCGGTTCTATGGAACGCTTTGTGGCTGTTCTTATTGAGCATACGGCCGGCAAGTTCCCGTTGTGGCTGACTCCTGACCAGGTCGCTATTCTGCCTATCAGCGAGAAGTTCAACGACTATGCGCATGAAGTGAAACAATGCTTGAAGAGATATGACATCCGTGCCATTGTGGACGAACGCAATGAAAAGATTGGTCGTAAGATTCGTGACAATGAGATGAAGCGTATTCCGTACATGCTGGTTGTAGGTGAAAAGGAGGCTGAAAATAAGGAAGTTGCTGTCCGCAAGCAGGGAGAAGGTGATAAAGGAACCATGAAATTTGAAGAATTTGCCAAAAAAATGAACGAAGAAGTTCAGAATATGATAAATAAATGGTAACTTTGCGCCCAATTGTAGAAGCATAGCATATATTGGATGTTCTAAAGATTGCTTTTACTTAACATAAAACATTAATTTGGGAATAGTAAATAAGAAACAAACTGGAAGTAAACGTTATTTAATGAAGAATGACAGCTTAAAAGGGCAACATCGGATTAACGAACAAATCCGGGCCAAAGAAGTCCGCATAGTGGGCGATGAAGTAGAACCAAAAGTGTATCCGATAGGGCAGGCTTTAAGACTTGCTGAAGAACATGAAGCGGATCTCGTGGAGATTTCTCCGAATGCACAACCCCCTGTTTGTCGTATTATTGATTATTCTAAATTTCTTTACCAGTTAAAGAAGCGTCAGAAAGAGCAAAAGGCAAAGCAGGTGAAGGTAAACGTGAAGGAAATACGTTTTGGACCTCAGACTGATGACCATGACTATAACTTCAAGTTGAAGCATGCCAAAGGCTTTTTGGAAGATGGCGATAAGGTGAAAGCCTACGTGTTTTTTAAAGGCCGTTCCATCTTGTTCAAAGAGCAGGGAGAAGTGTTGCTGCTCCGTTTTGCCAATGACTTGGAAGACTATGCGAAAGTAGACCAGATGCCGGTTCTGGAAGGAAAGAGAATGACTATTCAGCTTTCTCCGAAGAAGATGACGGCACCGAAGAAGAACGTAGCTCCCAAGCCTGCAGAAGATGCGCCAAAGGCTGTGTCGGCTGAAACAGAAGAATAAAGAAGTGAGTAACGCCATAGGTATAGTGCGTTGCCATATAATTTAATAATTAAAAAGTTTAAAAAAGATGCCAAAGATGAAGACTAACTCCGGTGCTAAAAAGAGATTTACTCTTACCGGAACAGGTAAAATCAAAAGAAAGCACGCTTTTCATAGTCACATTTTGACTAAGAAAACTAAGAAGCAGAAAAGAAATTTGTGCTACTCTACACTTGTCAGTACAACAGATGTAAGCCAAGTGAAAGAGCTTTTAGCAATGAAGTAATTGAAAAGCGTACAAAAGTATTAAAGTTATTAACCGAATGCATTAGCTTTAAGTCCGCTGCGTGAAGTAACGGCGCTAACATTCAAAAACAAGTAAAACTATGCCAAGATCAGTAAATCATGTTGCTTCTAGAGCAAGAAGAAAGAAAATTTTGAAATTGACCAGAGGTTACTTTGGTGCAAGAAAGAACGTTTGGACTGTTGCCAAGAATACTTGGGAGAAAGGTTTGACCTATGCGTTCCGTGACCGTAAGAACAAGAAGAGAAACTTCCGTGCTTTGTGGATTCAGCGTATCAATGCTGCCGCTCGTCTGGAAGGTATGTCTTACTCTAAGCTGATGGGCGCTTTGCACAAAGCCGGTATCGAAATCAACCGCAAAGTATTGGCTGATTTAGCGATGAACCATCCGGAAGCTTTCAAGGCTATCGTTGCTAAAGCAAAGGCTGCGTAAAAACACAGTTAGCAAATAAATCGCAAGGTGCTGATTACTATTTTGGTAGTCAGCACTTTTTGTCTTCTGATAGTCCTGGAAGGGAGGAAAACTTTAAAAGGACTTGAAACAATTTGCTGCTTTTTCTTGTTTCTTTCATAGAAACTCATTACCTTTGTTATAGAAAAAATAGCCGCATTGATTGAATCGGGAAACTCATCAATTTTTATGAAATACCGAGACAAGCTTCGCTTCTCAATGGCGGGCCACGCCCTTCGGGGTAACTCTTGAGTCGGTGGATTACAAAGAGGAGGAGCACTCAAATCATGTCATACGGAGTTTCATCACATCATCGGTGCGGCTTTCTATAAAAGAGGAACGGTAATCTGTTTGGATAACTGTTCCTCTTTCTTTTTATGCGGATGCGGGTGATTGTGAAACAGATGGTCTGTTTTGAAAAGAGGTTTTACGGTTTATTTGTTGTTCCTCAAATCTTTTACCCTCACAGCTTTTCCTTCACTCTGTGGTAGGGAGCCTTTCTTTACCAACCGTAATTTCGGGGTGACCAGAATCTCATCTTTCAACTGACGGGTGATTGCTTTGCGAATCTTCTCCAGCTCGATATAGTTGTCGGTAGAGAGGTCGCTGAGCTCAACTTCTACAATCATTTCATCCTGATTGTTGACCGTTTCGAGCGTGATGAGGTAATTGCTGCCCAATTCGGGGAATTGTACCAGCACCTTTTCCACCTGCATGGGGAAGATGTTGACTCCCTTGATGATGAACATGTCGTCACTACGGCCTTTGATGCGGTCTATACGGATGGGGGTACGTCCGCAAGGGCACTTGCCGGGCAGAATGCGGGTAAGGTCGCGTGTACGATAACGGATGAGCGGCATCATTTCTCTGTCTAAGGTTGTCAGTACCAGTTCGCCGATTTCACCTTCCGGTACGGGGGCGCCGGTTTCGGGATTGATGATTTCGACCAGGTAACAATCTTCCCAAAAATGCATGCCGTCTTGTTCGGTACATTCGAAAGCTACGCCGGGACCATTCATTTCCGTCATACCGAAGCTGTTGTAGGCTTTGACACCAAGCATGCGCTCAATCTTTCTGCGTTGCTCGTCTGTGTGGGGCTCGGCGCCGATTACAAGCGTTTTCAGACTTGTACCGGCCGGGTCTATACCTTCTTCCTGGAATACTTCGGCCAGACGGATGGCATAGCTGGGAATAGCATGCAGGGCAGTGGTTTTGAAATCGGTGATGAACTTAATCTGGCGCTTGCTGTTGCCGGCAGCGGCCGGAACAGTCAGTGCACCCAGACGCTCTGCTCCATACTGAAAACCCAGTCCTCCGGTGAACATGCCGTAGCCGGAGCTGTTTTGGAAAACATCCGTCTTACGGATGCCTACCATATAGAGGCAGCGGGCTACTAAGTTAGCCCAAGAGTCCAAATCGTGTTGAGAGTGTACGATGACTGTCGGTGTGCCCGTAGTGCCACTGGAAGAATGGATACGTACTCCGTCCTCACGCATATTTCCTGCGACTAATCCGAAAGGATAATTGGCGCGCATATCGGCCTTAGTGGTAAAGGGTATCTTGCGTATGTCTTCTACAGACCGGATGCTGTCGGCGGTGATGCCATGCTCTTGGAATACCTTTTTGTAATAGGGCGAGTTGGCGGCAATGCTGACAGTTTTCTTTAACCGTTGCAGTTGCAGTTCGCGCAACTGCTCACGGGGCATTGTTTCAATCTCTTCTTCCCAGTATTTGTTATTCATGGTATGGTGAAATTTAGGGTCAATTATAGTTTATATCAGTTTTTCTGCAATCTCTTTGCCTGCTGCCAGTGCTTTGAGGTTCAGCTCAACAATAGCATCGCCTTTGCGCTGAAAGATTTCGCGGATACTGTCTTGTACTTTTGCATAGTCGATGCCGAGGAAGGGGATGGTGGCGCCCAGAAGTACGATGTTCGCTACGCGGGGAGAACCTGCTTCTTTTGCCACTTCGTTCACATTCAGCATGATTTTATGCGGCAACTTGTTGATTTCAGCCTTGATGTCTTTTTCTGCAGGATAGTTGGGGATGTTGATGAAGGGAGCTTCATTGGTCACCAACCAACCTTCGGGGCTGAGGTAGGGGAGGTAGCGCAGTGCCTCCATCGGTTCCAGGGAGATGATGAGGTCGCATTTTCCTGTGGGAATGAGGTCTGAAGCGATGGGTTGGTTGCTAATACGCAGATTGGACTGCACGTCACCGCCTCGCTGGCTCATGCCGTGTACTTCTGCCTGCTTCATATAGAGTCCGTCCTTAAGGGCTGCTTTGCCGATTACGGTGGCGATGGAGAGGATACCTTGTCCTCCTACGCCGGAAAGTATGATGTCTTTTTTCATGGTTTTACTTGTTTCTTTTTTTGCGTGCTAATGTCTGGATACATTCTCTGCGGGGTATGATGACGGATACGCCGTGGTATTCGATTTCTTCCCGGATTATTTGCTTCATTTCCTCGTAGTTTTTCTTCAAGGGGACTACGACGCGGATATGTTCGGGGGCTACACCGATGCCGGCGCAGATGGCTTCCAGACGTCCGGTGCCGGCAGAGTCTTGTCCTCCGGTCATGGCAGTGGTTTCATTATCGGAGATGACGATGGTGACGTCGGCGTTTTCGTTGACGCAATCCAGCAATCCCGTCATGCCCGAGTGGGTGAAGGTGGAGTCACCGATGACGGCTACGGCAGGATGCAGACCGGCATCCGAAGCGCCCTTCGCCATGGTGATGGATGCGCCCATATCCACGCAAGAGTTGATGGCGTTGAATGGGGCATTGGCTCCAAGCGTATAGCAACCAATGTCGCTGAATACCTTGTATGTGGGATATTCTTCTTTCAATACTTGGGTCAGCACCGTGTACATGTCGCGATGGCCGCACCCTTCGCACAAGGCGGGCGGGCGCATCTCTACCAGAGAAGGAACACTGAACTCAGCCTTGTTCTCCTTGCCTATGGCACGCGCCACGCTGTCCGGGTTCAGTTCTCCGTCTTGCGCCAAGGTACCGTCCAGGCGGCCTTTTACGTTGATGCCGATGCCCAGATAACCTTTCAGTTGTTTTTCTACGAAGGGTTGCCCGTCTTCCAGTACCAGAATCTCGTCACACGCCTCTACCAGCTGCATCAGCTGTTTCTTGGGCAACGGATATTGTCCGATTTTCAGTACCGGATATTCGCAACCTTCGGGATAGTTCTCCATCAGGTAGTTGTAGCCGATGCCGCATGCCACGATGCCCAGTTTTTTGTTGGGACCGTCGGTGTATTTGTTGTAAGCGGAGTTTTCAGAAGCTTTGATAAATTCGTCCTGGCGCTGCAGCAATGCTTTGTAGCGTTTACGTGCATTACCCGGCAGAAGGATGAACTGACGCGGGTCGTCGCTGAAGGAAATCTCATTCTGCGGTTGTCGTTCCTTGCGCTCTACGCCGGAGCGGGAGTGGGCCAGGCGCGTAACCATGCGCATCAGGATGGGCTCGCCGGTCTGTTCGGAGAAGCTGAATCCGTTGTACGCCATGTCGTAGGCTTCCTGCTGGTTGCTTGGCTCGTACATCGGGATGAGGGAGAAGTCGCCATAGAAACGGCTGTCCTGCTCGTTCTGTGAGGAGTGCATGCTGGGGTCGTCGGCAGCAATGACTATCAGACCGCCTTTTACTCCTGTAATGGCAGAATTGATGAAACAGTCGGCGGCCACGTTCATACCCACGTGCTTCATGCACACCAGTGAACGCTTGCCTGCAAAGGACATGCCCAAGGCGGCCTCCATCGCAGTTTTCTCGTTAGAGCACCAACGGTTATGTATGTTCTTTTCGGCAGTAACCGGTGCCATTTGAATATATTCGGTGATTTCCGTAGAAGGAGTGCCGGGATAGGCATATACGCCCGAAAGTCCGGCATCTAATGCAGCTTGTGCAATGGCTTCATCGCCAAGTAAGAGTTGCTTGCTCATATCTGAATATTTAAGTGTTAGTCATGGATTATTATAGACGCAAATATAGGATTTTGCTTTTATTTTATCAGCAGATTACTTGAAAATCTTTCTTTCGTTTAATGCATTCCAATATTTTCTTGCATTTTTCATATGCTCGGCATAGTTGGATGCGAAGTTATGGGTACCCGAGAAGTCCTCTTTGGCACACATGTAGAGGTAGTTGTGTTTCGTATAATTCAGCACCGCATCCAGTCCGATGGGTGAAGGGATACGTATGGGGCCGGGAGGCAGTCCGGCATTGAGGTAGGTATTGTAGGGTGATTCTACCGCCAGATGTGCATTTGTAATTCTCCGCAAACCGAAGTCCTGCAAGGCAAATTTGATGGTAGGGTCGGCCTGCAGGGGCATGCCGGTGTGCAGGCGGTTGATGTAGAGTCCTGCTACCATCGGTTTCTCGGAATTATTGTTTGTTTCTTCCTCGACGATGGACGCGAGGGTACAGACTTCCGTCGGGGTCATTCCGATGGCATTGGCTTTATCTAAGCGTTCCTGGTTCCAGAACTTCTGGTGCTCTTTCTGCATTCTTTCGAAAAATTCTTCTGCGTTCATGTCCCAATAGACTTGGTAGGTTTCGGGAATGAAGAGGCAAGGCATAGTCTCTTTGGTGTATCCCAGTTTTTGTTGAAATGCGGAGTCGTTCATCAGTCCGGCTATTTCGGTGGAGTCTATCATGAGCTGTTTGCCTACGCTGCGTGCCAAGCGGTCTAGCGTGCGTACGCTGCCGACGGTGAGGTTCATCGGTTCTTGATATCCGCGGTACAGACGGCTGAATACGTGATATACATTTTCTCCCGGTCGGATGGCGTAGCGTCCGGTGTGTATGTTTGTGGGATATTTCTTGTATTGGGCCATCCAGCGGAAGCCGTTGAAGCTCCGGGGATGGCCTTGTCGTTTCACCTTATTATATATGGAATCGGTGGTGTCGTCGCGGTCTATATAGATATAGACTGTTTTTTGCGGATGGAATTGCGGGGCAAACAGATAGTAGTATGCTGTTCCTGCACAAGCTGCTCCGATGAGAGTCAGTGCGATGAATGTTCCGATAATGATTTTCTTCTTTTCCATTTTATTTTACAATGTCTTTAGTTGGGCAAAGTTAGTAAAAAATGGAGTGAAAACCATCAAGTCATATCAGTTAATTCGATAGCTGACATCTCTACCATCTTCCTCCTTTCTGCCTCTGCCGAATGACAACCCTTACCCGAATTGCTATTAAGAAGACAGAGAGTGTAACGGACGTGACAAAGGTAAATTCTATTGTTGAAGGTGTCAGCTTTTCGGACGTGCTTAATTCCTATGGCGATTTCCGTGCCGGGGATACCTCAAAAACGGCAGTGACTAACTACGAGAGAAGAAGTTAGGAATGCTTTGGAACTGTGTTTTTTCATGATGGATATTTCGGCTTCTCAGCATGTCAGCTCGATGAGGAACGTGTCAATGCTGGCAGCAAGACCGGAACAGTAGGAAACGTAACGCTTTTCGGGCAGATAGCCCATTTGGTTGACACGCTTCATCTGAGTTATACCGAGGAAAATTTGAACAGGCTCTAAAATATTTCCAAAAAAAACAGAAATTCTTTTTGCCTTTTCAAATAAAGGTGTACCTTTGCATCCCGTAAACAAAAGCTTATTGCCGCTATAGCTCAGTTGGTAGAGCAACGCATTCGTAACGCGTAGGTCGCCAGTTCAAGTCTGGCTAGCGGCTCAAAAGCAGAAGCCCATTAATTGTCTTATATTTGAAACAATTAGGCTTCTGCTTTTGTTTTATAATTCTTCGATTTTTTTTAAGAAGGATTCATAGTCCACTGGTGGACTAAATAACTTATCCAAAACTTATCCTTCAAATTTTAATCTATTATGGTAACCCTTAATTAGCTATTTTCAAGGCAAAAGTTCTAAAGGACAGCAGACATAAAATAAGAGTGGCTAAAGGTCTGATGCTCCTATTATAAACACCAAGCTAAGAAGCATGATGAATGAATCCTTATTGTATGATGGCCTTGTTCGAAGCTTGTATGCTCACCCTGGAAGTGGGAGCTACGGGGATGGGGAAAAGTTATACTGGCCTTGGGGCAACATGGTTATATTGAAAAAAAGGGCTTTGATTGGACAAATAAAAAAATAGTGTCAATTTCCCCGCTTTCTTCTACCAAATGAAAAGGCGTGAAAAGAACAGCTTTTTAATGCTTTTTCTGAAACTTAGAGGTGGAATAAATGTATATTATAAAAATAATATATTACCTTTGCGCCCGATTTATATTTATTACAAGAACTCAAAAGGTTAATCATCTTATGCGTAAATTAATAGCACTATTCTTTTTGGTATTTACTTTGTCAGGGGTAGCTTTCGCTCAGCAGATGTCAGATGATCAGGTTGTTCAGTATGTAAAAAACGCTCAGCAGATGGGCAAAAATCAAAAGCAGATTACTACTGAATTAATGCGGCGTGGAGTGACAAAGGAACAAGTTGAAAGAATTCAGAAAAAGTATGAAAACTCCAAATCTGGAAATTCGCAGCGCAATACGCAAGATGAGAAACGTTCTCGTCAACGTGGTGAAATGAGTGGTGTGGTCAAAGGGTTGCGGACAACTTCGGAAACGTATTCTGCCGGACAAACAGTGGCTGCAGGAGATTCTTTACAAATGATGGATAATCGTTCCTTGCCTCAAGAGAAAGAGACGGAGTATCTGGCTTCGCAAATTTATGGTCATAATATTTTTACTAACGATAATTTGACTTTCGAGCCCAATGTAAATGTCGCTACTCCCGAGAACTATCGTTTGGGACCTGGTGACGAGGTGATTATTGATGTGTGGGGGGCTTCTGAAACAACGATTCGGCAAACGATATCTCCGGAAGGGAGCATCCTTGTGAATAATCTGGGACCGGTTTATCTCAATGGTAAAACTGTAAAGGAAGCCAATAATTATTTGAAACAAGAGTTTGCCAGAATATATTCCGGAGTAACTGGAAATGTGCCTTCTACCCAAGTTAAATTGACATTAGGGGAAATACGTTCTATTCAAGTAAACGTTATGGGTGAAGTTATGGTGCCCGGAACTTATACCCTTTCATCATTTGCTTCCGTATTCCATGCACTATATCGTGCAGGTGGTGTAAACCCGATTGGTAGTTTACGCAGTATTAAAGTGATTCGCAATGGAAATACAATAGCGGATTTGGATGTTTACGATTTGCTTATGGAAGGAAAAATGAAGGATGACATCCGTTTGCAGGATGGTGATGTGATTCTTGTGGATCCTTACCAGTCATTGGTACAGATATTGGGTAAGGTAAAACGTCCGATGTTTTATGAAATGAAACCCACTGAAACCGTAGGTACATTATTGAAGTATTCAGGTGGTTTTACGGGTGATGCTTATAAGAAAGCATTACGTATAATTCGTAAAAGTGGACGTGAACATCAAATTTATAATGTGGATGAAATGGATTATTCCGTATTCCGCATAGATGATGGTGATAAGATTACGGTTGACTCCGTTTTACAGCGTTTTGAGAATCGTGTGGAAGTCCGCGGTGCCGTATATCGTGAAGGCTTATATCAGTTGGACGGTACAATGAATACAGTGAAGCAGTTGATTAAGAAAGCGGAAGGACTTCGCGGAGATGCATTCTTGAATCGTGCTATAATCGACCGTGAGCTTGAAGACTTGTCGCATGAGATTATACAAGTAGATGTAAAAGGTTTGCTGAACGGGACAACGGCAGATATTCCTTTGCAGAAGAATGACATTTTATATATTCCAAGTATTCATGACTTGAAAGAAGAAGCTACACTTACCATCCATGGTGAAATAGCCAATCCGGGTACGTATCTTTATTCTGATAAGATGACTGTAGAGGATTTGGTGTTGCAGGCTGGTGGTCTGTTGGAGGCAGCGGCTACAACAAAGGTTGAAGTGGCACGGCGTATGAAAGATTCCAAGAGTACGTCTTTCTGTACTACGGTAGGCCAGAATTTCTCTTTTGATTTGAAGGATGGCCTATTGTTGGGAGAAGGAAGTCAGGATTTTCATCTTGAACCTTTTGATGAAGTTTATGTTCGTAAGAGTCCGTCTTATTTTAAACAACAGAATGTTATGGTGGGTGGAGAAGTTCTTTTTGGCGGTAATTATGCACTATCGAAAAAGAATGAACGTTTGAGTGACTTGATAGCTAAGGCTGGTGGGGTAACTCCCGATGCTTATATAAAAGGAGCACGTCTTATGCGTAGAATGACTGAAGAAGAATTCCGTCGTAAGGAAGATGCACTGCGTATGGCACAAGCCGGAGGCGGAGATTCCATATCTGTGAAAAGATTGGATTTGTCCAATACCTATTCTGTAGGTATAAATCTGGGAGAGGCCTTGAAAAATCCTGGTTCAGATGCTGATATGGTACTTCGTGAGGGAGATGTGTTGTTTGTTCCGGAGTATGTAAGTACAGTGAAAATCAACGGTGCTGTAATGTATCCGAATACAGTTTTATATAAAAAGGGTGAAAGCTTGAAATATTACATCAATCAGGCTGGTGGCTTTGGCAACGATGCCAAGAAACGCAAGGCCTATGTAATATACATGAATGGTACAGTTTCTCGTTTAAGAGCTGGAAACAAGAAAGCAATTGAACCTGGTTGTGAAATAATTGTTCCAAGTAAAGAACAGAAAAAGAAGATGACTACTACTGAAATTTTGGGAATGGGAAGTACGACAGCTTCTATTGCAGCGATGATTGCGACTATGGTTAATCTCTTTAAGTAATTTGAATTATGAGCGAAGAAAGAATACAAAACATGCCTTCTCCACAACCTGAGGAACAAGAGATAGATTTGATAGAACTGGCCCAGAAGGTATGGGCTAGTCGCAAATTGGTTTTTAAGGCGTGTGGCATCGCTGCCTTTGTAGGACTGGTTGTTGCATTTAGTATTCCTAAGGAGTACTCTACAAGTGTGACTTTGGCTCCGGAGAGCGGTGGCAAGTCTGCCGGTGGAAGTATGGGAGCTCTTGCAGCCATGGCGGGTATCAATTTGGGTGCTTCTTCCGGTGAAGATGCTTTGTCCCCCGAACTCTATCCTGATATTGTAAGTTCTACTCCTTTTCTGATTGAACTGTTCGATGTTAGAGTCAAGGATCAGAAAGCAAAAGTAGACACAACTTTATATGCTTATTTGAAAGAGGAACAACGTTCTCCTTGGTGGAGTGCAATTATTTCCGCTCCTTTTAAGGTATTGGGATGGACATTGTCCTTGTTTATGGATGAACCGGAAGGGGGGGATGCAAAGCTGGATCCTTTTCGTCTTACTAAAGATGAGGCTGCCATTGCAGATGCTTTAAGTAAACGTATCTCTGTTTCTGTAGACAAAAAGACAGGTGTGACAACCTTGTCTGTTACTATGCAGGATCCTTTGATATCTGCTTCACTGACAGATACTGTGATGCATTGCCTGCAGAACTACATCACAGATTATCGGACTAATAAGGCTCGTCATGATTTGGCATTTACCGAAAAACTTTACGGAGAAGCAAAGGCCAGTTATGAGGATGCCCAGAAGAAATATGCTAATTTTGTAGATGCAAACCAGAATATAATATTGCTGAGTTATCGTGCAGAGCAAGAGCGTTTACAGAATGAAATGAATTTAGCCTATCAAGTATATACGCAAGTTTCTCAACAATTGCAGATGGCAAGAGCTAAGGTGCAGGAGATTACACCGGTATATACGGTTGTTCAGCCGGCTACGGTACCTTTAAAGCCTGCAAAGCCCAATAAATTGATGATTTTGATTGGCTTCATGTTCTTAGCAGGTGTCGGCAGTGTGGGATGGATATTATTTGTAAAAGATTTATTAAAGGAATGGAAAAAGCAAACAATATGATGACGGATAATGAGATGATGTGCTGGCATACATTGTACACAGCACCCAAGTCTGAGCATAAGTTGATGCAGTGTTTGAACGCTGCGGGATATACTACATATTGCCCGATGCAGGCTGTGTTTGTAAAATGGAAGGGGCGTACCCGGAAGGTGATTGCTCCTCTTTTCTCCGGATGTTTGTTTGTTGCTGGTAATGTGGCGGAAGTTACTTCATTGGCTTCCTCGCAGAAGGCTGCTATATTAGTAGATAAAGAAGGAAAAAGTTTGTCTATTGAAGCAGGAAAAGCAGAACTTCCTGCCAAGTTTGCTCAATTACTGAAGTTATGATGAAGCTGATAACAGAAGAACTGCTGGATACCGTTACTTCACAAGCTAAGGAGAACTCCCGCTTACGTATGAATTATAATTTTCATGCGTCTATGGATGCCCCTATTCATCGGTTGCTGAATGCTTTGGAACCTGGAACTTATCTTCCTCCTCACCGTCATACGGATAAGGAAGAAACTTATCTGGTTTTGCGTGGAAGTCTGCTGGCGTTTTTTTATGATGATGCCGGCAATGTAACAGATAGGGTATGTCTTAATCCTTCGGAAGGTAAATATGGTCTGGAGATTCCTTCTAATACATGGCATAGTATTATTGCCTTGGAGTCAGGTACTGTTATTTTTGAAATTAAAAAAGGCCCATATCAGCCTCTGCCTTCAGAGGATTTGGCTTCGTGGGCTCCTCAGGCTTCTGATGTGGAGGGAATAGAGGCTTTTATGAAGAGGATGTTGGAGTAGCTTTAACATTTCCCCGATAGAACATAAAGAAGGGGATGTGTCAAAACACCAAAAATATGAAAATCACCCCTGTCACAGATATCTGTAGCAAGGGTGATTTTGTTAAAAAGAGGGTTTTGACACATCCTCTTCTTTTATGTTCCATGTTATCAGTCAAACAGACTTCTGAACTTCTTGAATATCTTTTCTTTAATCGAAGTATTCGGCTTGAAGTTATCCGATGTCTCCATCTCTTCCAATGCTTTTTTCTCATCCTTACTCAGCGTTTCGGGTATATATACGCTGATGTTTACCAATAAATCTCCCGTACCGTATCCGTTCACGTTGGGTAAACCTTTGCCGCGCAGGCGGAGTACTTTTCCCGGTTGCGTACCTGAGTCAATTTTTACTTTCACCTTTCCGTCAATAGTAGGAATTTCGACCGCACCACCTAAGGCGGCTGTCGGGAAGCTGAGGAGTAGATTGTAAATCAAGTCGTTTTCGTCACGTATCAGGTTCGGATCTTGCTCTTCCTCTATAAGGATCAGCAGGTCGCCCGGCACACCGTTGTGCTTGCCTGCATTTCCTTTTCCTCCCATAGAGAGTTGCATGCCTTCTGCGACACCTTTCGGGATTTTTACGGTTACTACTTCTTCACCGTATACAATACCCTCACCGGCACACTCCTTACACTTGTTTTTGATGATTTTACCTTCACCGCCACAAGTCGGGCAAGTCGTTCTTGTTTGCATGGTGCCGAGTATGGTTTGCTGGTTACGGATTACCGTGCCGCTGCCGTTACAAGTCGGACATGTTTCAGCACCGCCGTCGCCTTCGGCTCCCGTACCATGACAGTGGGTACAAGATACGTATTTCTTCAGCTTGAATTTCTTTTCCACACCGGTAGAGATTTCCTTGAGGTTCAGTTTTACCTTGACGCGCAAGTCCGAACCATGGTAGCGGCGTTGTTGTGTACCGCCACCTCCGCCGAAACCTCCGAAACCTCCAAAACCTCCTCCACTGTGTCCGCCGAAGATATCACCGAACATGGAGAAGATGTCGTCCATGGACATACCTCCGCTGAAGCCGCCAAACGGACCGCCATTACCGGCGGCACCACCCAGTCCGGCATGACCAAACTGATCGTAGCGGGCACGTTTGTCCGGATTGCTTAGTACGTCATATGCCTCTGCCGCTTCCTTGAATTTTTCTTCGGCTGTTTTGTCGCCCGGATTCTTGTCCGGATGATATTGGATGGCTTTTTTGCGATAGGCTTTCTTTATTTCTTCTGCCGTTGCTGTCTTTTCGACTTCCAATACTTCGTAGTAATCTCTTTTTTCCATACAGTTTTATGTTATTCTCCGACTACCACTTTGGCATGACGGATCACTTTGTCGTTTAGGATGTAACCGGTTTGTACACAGTCCAGAATTTTGCCTTTCAGTTCTTCATTGGGTGCCGGAATCACGGCGATGGCTTCGTGATAGTCTGTGTCGAGCGGTTGTTCTTTTGTCTCTACCACTTTAACACCGTTTTGTCCCAGTACAGACATGAATTTGTTGTAGATAAGTTCAACACCTTCTTTTACGGCAGCTACGTCGGTGGCTGTTTCCATGTTTTTTAGGGCGCGTTCAAAGTCGTCCACAATGGGCAGGATGCTGCTGATACTTTTTTCACCACCGTTCAGGATAAGTTCTGCTTTCTCCTTCATGGTGCGTTTGCGGTAATTGTCGAACTCGGCAGATAAGCGCAGATATTTGTCCTTCTGCTCTTCAATCTGTTCATTTGCCTTTTCCAGTTCCTGGGCGAGCTTTTCTTCTTCTGTCAGGGGAGCCTCGTTTTCTTGTGAAGCTTCTTGTCCTACGGTTTCTTCGTCACATTCGTTAGGAGTAGCTTGAGTTTTCAACTCCTCTTCCTGGTTGTTTTCTTTTTCTTTCGGATTCATATTGTTATGCTTGTTATTCTTGTAAAATGATTTTGCTTTCATTGCTGTCAAGGGTTTAAGTTAATATGATACCAGTGCCCCAGCAAAAACTTTGCCAAAACGGATATTTTTGCCGAAAATGCTGCAAAGGTAATACTTTTATGCCAGATTGACAGCGCTTCCCAGTGTTTGTTCATGGAAAAAATAACTATCTTTGAATAAGATAGGCGGTATCTCAGCAAAACTTTTTCATGCGAGCATGAAAGTTTTACGTTCAATTTGCACTATCTTTGCATTCGCAATTCGCAGACTAATTAGGTATTATATAGTAAATTGTAAATAAATCGTAAATATAAAGATGATTACAGTCTCTAATGTCTCAGTACAGTTTGGTAAAAGAGTGTTGTTCAATGACGTAAACCTGAAGTTTACAAGTGGTAACTGTTATGGTATCATCGGTGCCAACGGCGCCGGAAAATCTACATTTCTGAAAACGATTTCCGGGGAGCTGGACCCTACGACGGGCTCCATCATGCTGGCTCCGGGAGAGCGTCTTTCCGTTTTAAGCCAGGACCACTTCAAGTGGGATGCTTTTACAGTGATGGACACAGTGATGATGGGACACACGGTGTTGTGGGACATCATGAAGCAGCGCGAAGTGCTGTATGCCAAAGAGGATTTCACGGACGAGGATGGATTGAAGGTTTCCGAATTGGAAGAGAAGTTTGCCGAGCTGGACGGATGGAATGCCGAAAGTGATGCCGCCGCCTTGCTGAGTGGCTTGGGTATCAAGGAAGACAAGCATTATCTGTTGATGGGTGAGTTGAACAATAAGGAAAAGGTGCGTGTCATGCTGGCGCAGGCTCTTTATGGAAATCCGGACAACTTGCTGCTGGACGAGCCGACCAATGACTTGGACATGGAGACTGTGACCTGGCTGGAAGATTATTTGTCGAACTTTGAACACACTGTACTGGTTGTGAGTCATGACCGCCACTTCCTCGACTCCGTTTGTACGCATACGGTAGACATTGACTACGGAAAGATTAATCTTTTTGCCGGTAACTATAGCTTCTGGTACGAATCCAGCCAGCTGGCGCTTCGTCAGCAGCAGAACCAGAAGGCAAAAGCCGAGGAGAAGAAAAAGGAATTGGAAGAGTTTATCCGCCGTTTCAGTGCCAATGTGGCAAAGAGCAAGCAGACTACCAGTCGCAAGAAGATGCTGGAGAAACTGAATGTGGAAGAAATCAAGCCATCGTCCCGTAAGTATCCGGGCATCATCTTTACGCCTGAGCGCGAACCGGGTAATCAGATACTGGAGGTTTCCGGTTTGACAAAGACGCTGGAAGATGGTACAGTGCTGTTCCGCGATGTCAACTTCAATGTAGAGAAGGGAGACAAGATTGTATTCCTTTCCCATGACCCGCGTGCCATGACTGCTCTGTTCGAGATTATCAACGGGAATATGAAACCGGATGCGGGTACCTTCAACTGGGGGGTGACTATTACTACCGCCTACCTGCCGCTAGACAATACTGCATTCTTTAATACAGACCTGAATCTGGTAGATTGGTTGAGTCAGTTCGGTGAGGGCAATGAAGTTTACATGAAGAGCTTTTTGGGACGTATGCTTTTCTCCGGAGAAGAAGTTTTGAAGAAGGCGAGCGTATTGTCGGGAGGGGAGAAAATGCGTTGTATGATTGCGCGCATGCAGCTTCGTAATGCCAACTGCCTGATTTTGGATACACCGACCAATCACCTCGACTTGGAATCCATTCAGGCATTCAACAATAACTTGAAGACCTATAGGGGCAATATTTTGTTCTCATCCCATGACCATGAGTTCATTCAGACGGTTGCCAACCGTATCATCGAGCTGACTCCGAACGGTATCATCGACAAGATGATGGAGTATGATGAATATATCACTTCGGACCACATTAAAGAGTTACGTGCACGTATGTACGCAGCTAAGTGATAACGCTAAGAACTAAATAAGCATATTTTAAATCGTTCCATCATGAGGAAAAATCGTTCCACCATGGTGGAACGATTTTTTCGCCACGGTGGAACAATATTTCCGTTATGGAAGAACGATTCTTTCTCCGTATCTATTTTGCTACTGAACCATTATAAGCTGAATATCCGTATCTTTGTAGCAAAGAAAAAGACACTCCTTGATGGAATGGGACACCTTTCTAAAAGAATGATAGAATTAGGCGAAAAGGTCTATTCCACAGCCCTGATAAATCGTGGCTGTCATTAATTAGGGAGCATGCCTTTGTTTTTGTAACTTTCCGTACTTGGCGATGATACTCCTCGACAGTATTGGTGGCATAGAGTTATGAAATCTGCTTTACTTTTGCTGCCGACATGATGCGGAAAGAGAATAGGGAGCTTGTATTGCCTCCCATGTGCTGTACCAACATCTGACAGATGGGCAATCCTAGTCCGGTGCCTTGGGCAAAATTGTTGAGCTTGACAAAGTGGCCGAATATGCTCTCTTGCTTGTCTTGGGGAATACCGAGTCCCGTATCGGATACGTAGAAATAAAGCGGAGTAACATATTTAAATTGAAATGTTACTCCACTTCTCATTGAGATGTTGAAAGATGTGTTTTCAGGAGATTTAGTTATTTTCTTTTTTAATGTCTATGGACATGAACCGTTCACCGTCATATAGACTTTTGACACGGATGTTCACTCCTTTTTTATCTTTCAGCTGTTCTGCTATATTGGCCAGCTTGAAGGAGGCCAGTCCGGTGCCCAGTGTGAGCTGGCTGTCATTGTAGGCATTGTGGCGGAATTCGAGATTGACGTAATCCGGTTTGTTGTTTTCGCCGGCGGCTGCTTCGTTGATGACCAGGTTCAGCATGTGCTTCTTGTCCTTGTTATTGCTGTGGTAGAATTGGTATTTGATGTTCAGATACTCGCCCGTAATCCATAAATCCGTAGCGTTGATGTTGTCGTCGCCGATACTGTCCGCCTTTTCGGCAGGCATGGAGTAGATGTCTTTGGTCAGAATGTTCTCTATGTGCTTTATTTGGGCATTGTATTCGTAGCCCGGAAGTTTCTCCTCCAGTTCGTGGAAGTAGATGAAAGTTCTCTGTCCGTCTATTACGGCATAGTTGTGAACATAGGTTGTGTCACTGGGATATAGTTTACTTCCTTCGTCCAGTGAGAAATAGTAGTCCTTTCCTTCAATGACCTTCACCGTGCCTACGGCGAACAAAGCATATTTGTCATCCCAATCGTCCAAACATGACTGCAATACAGCGGCAGTAAGAAATAAAAGCACGGATGTTGCCAATGTCATTCTCAGTTTCTTCATAAGTGGTAGGTTTTAGCTCTTTTCTGTTTAAAACTTATTTTTGTACTCAGAAAATGCGGTGAAAAACTAAATACTGCGTAGTATATTGTTAAAGAAATGAAAGTATGATTTTCTTCTCTGTCTGATGCAGTAATTTTGTATCAGTTGCATTTTTAAGGTAAAACACGTGTTAAAAGAAAGAATGGAAGAACAGGAATTGGCAGAACACTGTAGACAAGGAGACAATCTTGCCCGCAAAGAACTGTATGAGCGCTATGCGGGACGCATGTTCAGCGTATGCCTCCGTTATGCAGGTAGCCAGGAGACTGCTCAAGACCTGATGCATGACGGTTTTCTGAAACTTTTTGATTCTTTCGATAAGTTCACTTGGCGGGGAGAGGGTTCTCTGCGGGCATGGATGGAACGCGTAATGGTGAATACGGTATTGCAATATTTGCGGAAAAATGATGTGATGAATCAGTCATCGCCCTTGGAGAATGCACCCGAAGCTTATGAGGAACCGGAAGGTTCGTCAATAGATGCCGTTCCTCAAAAGGTATTGATGCAGTTTATCAGTGAATTGCCTGCCGGCTACCGTACCGTATTCAACTTATATATTTTTGAAGAGAAATCTCATAAGGAGATTGCTCGACTATTGGGAATTAATGAAAAATCCTCTGCCTCGCAGTTGACGCGTGCTAAAGCGACTTTAGCGGCAAAAGTACGTGAGTGGATAAAAAGAAATGATTAAATGAAGGAACGTATGGAAGATGAATTGTGGTTGGAAAAGATAAAAGACAAGCTGAAAGACTATTCCGAACCGTTGCCGGTTGCCGGATGGGAGCGGTTGGAGAAGGAATTGTCCGTTTCCGGAACTCCGATAGCCAGACCGCATAAGATGATACCTTTCCACCGCTGGGCGGTGGCTACGGCAGCAGTGTTGTTGGCGGCAGTATCGTCTGTCAGTCTGTGGCTGTTGCAGAGCCCGATAGGTAATGAGATGCGGCATACGTCAGTGCCTGCCTGGGCTGTGGTTCCAGACGTCTTGCCGGAACAGATGTTACCTGCTGTACGGACTAATTCCGTAGAACCTGCTTATCGGACATATGGAAATGTATCGGCATCCGAGAAGGAGGCAAGTCGCCCTTTGGTTGCACGACATGTCGGAATATGGGTTAACGAAGAACAGAGGGAGGAAATGTTTCCGGATGAAACGGCAGATGAGACTGCCGGTATCGGACAGCAGACAGAGGAGCTGCTAGTGGAAGATGCGGGCCATGAAACCACAATGCCGACAGAGGAACCGGAGAGGACAAGGGAAGACCGCTACCGTCCGTCCGGGCGAGACAAACTGCATCTTCCGGAAAGAAACAGTTCTGGCAGGGGGGCTAAAGGATGGGCAGTGGGTTTGTGCGTAGGAAACACGGGAGGCTTTTCGTTGGTTAATGAAGGGGAGGCGAATGTCATGTCGAATAGCATGCCTGAAAGTCCTATTTATGGCGGTAATGTGGATTTGTCCTCTACGGCCAATGGTATTGTTACCATCCCCGATGGGCAGGAACTGGTTTTCAAGGACGGTATGCCCTATCTTCAAAGGCATAAGAAAAAGATTGCGGACATTGACCACAAGCAGCCGCTCAACTTCGGAATTTCGGTACGTAAAAATTTGGCGAAAGGCTTCTCTGTGGAAAGTGGGCTGACGTATACTTATCTTGCTTCTGACGTAAGATATGAGGGCAGCTCGGAAAAGATAAGCCAAAAGCTGCATTATATTGGCATCCCGGTACGGGCCAATTGGAACTTTGTAAATACGAAGAACTTTGCGATGTATGTTTCAGCGGGTGGTGCCATTGAAAAATGTGTGTATGGCAAGATTGGTACTGAGAGTGAAACAGTGAAACCGGTACAGCTTTCTGTCATGGGTGCTGTCGGTGCTCAGTATAACATAAACGATAGGGTGGGCTTGTATGTGGAGCCGGGAGTATCCTATTTCTTTGATGACGGTTCGTCTATACAGACCATACGCAAGGAGAACCCGTGTAACTTTACGCTGCAGGCCGGCATACGTCTTACTTATTGATGGCAAGCGGATGGGCAGGACAGACATGTTTTTGTCTACTTTCCTGCCGATTCAGAATCTTCTTAATAACTTTCGGCCGTGTTTCTCTTCGTTGGTGGATGAAGGGACACGGCTTTTTACTGAGAATCCGTGCTTCCGTTAACGGTACAGACGAGTAAGATAACCTTGATAGGAGGACTATCAACATCCCAGTACGATATGGCAGGTGCTTTGCTGCCACTACAGACCGGAACAAAGTGGTGACCTTGTATGTAGGCTGCTGAGGCTTCGGATGTCATTATCGTGACAGTGGGCGAGAGATTCGGTCAAGACGGTGATTTCGTCTTTATGGTAGGCGGCAGTAGTGACGATGTGCGGCAGATTACCTATGACTTGAAAGAATAGGATTCTTGTCCTATAGAGGAAAGGCTGTTCGGAACCATATCCGGACAGCCTTGTTTTGGGGGACTTTTCAGTTGGTTACAACATTCGTGAAATATTCTTTGAACACTTTTTCTGCTCGTGCCAACTGTTCCGGGCTGTTTTCTTTCACTTCTTTCAGTTTATACTCCCATCCCATGGCTTCGTATTTATGAACGCCCAGACGGTGGTAAGGAAGAATTTCTACCCGCTGTATCTGCTGGTATTTGCCAAGACTTTCGCCCAGCAGGCGTATGTCTTCTTCCGAGTCGCTGTAACCGGGAACCAGTACATAGCGCAACCAGAAGGGACGCTCATGCTCTTCTAGCCAGGCAGCGGTGCGGAGTGTCTGTTCGTTGCTCCGTCCCGTCAGCATGCGGTGGCGTTCGGGATTGAATTGCTTGATGTCCAGCAACACGAGGTCGGTCAGGCTGAAGAGTTCTTCCACTTTTTCATTCCAGATACCTCCGTTACTGTCCAGGCAGATATGGATGCCGTTCGCCTTCAGCTCCTTGAAAAGAGGAATCAGCGCTTCTGCTTGCAGGGTAGGCTCACCGCCAGAGAAAGTAATACCTCCTTTCTTCCCGAAGAATGCCTTTTGGCTGACTGCCATTTGCAGAATCTCTTCCGGAGTGGTAGGGGTACCGCCTTTCACGTCGATAGTGTCCGGATTGGCGCAATACAGACAACGGAACAAACATCCTTGCAGGAAAACGACGAGCCGGAGACCCGGCCCGTCGAATGTTCCCATACTTTCGTAGGAGTGTACATTTATCATATTACATTCTTTCGTGGAATGAACGGCTGATGACTTCCAACTGATGCTCGCGGCTCAATTTCACGAAGTTCACGGCGTAGCCGGAAACACGGATTGTGAGTTGCGGGTACTTTTCGGGATGCTCCATGGCATCTTCCAGCATCTCGCGGTTCAGTACGTTTACGTTCAAGTGGTGGGCACCTTTGGTGAAGTAGCCGTCCATCATGGTTACCAGGTTCTCTACACGTTCTTCCGGTGTCGGGCCCAGTGATTTGGGAACGATGGAGAAAGTATTGCTGATACCATCCTGCGAGTCGCGGTAGCGCAATTTGGCTACGGAACTCAAGGAAGCGATGGCACCGTTCTTGTCACGCCCGTGCATGGGGTTGGCACCCGGAGCAAACGCAACGCCTTTGGCGCGTCCGTCTGGAGTGGCACCGGTCTTTTTGCCGTACATTACGTTGGAGGTGATAGTCAGCAAGGAGAGGGTAGGACGGGCGTTCTTGTAGACGGGCAGCTTTTTTAGTTCTTCGCTGAAGTAGTATACTAAATCCACGCCGAGGTAATCTACACGGTCATCGTTATTACCAAAGCAAGGGAAAGAACCTTCCATATCAAAGCCCTCTGTCAGACCAATGTCATTACGGCGGGCGGTGACTTTGGCATATTTGATGGCAGAGAGGGAGTCGATGGCGATGGAAAGTCCTGCCACACCGTAAGCCAGATTGATGCGTGGGTCGGTATCGATGAATGCCATCTGGGCTTTCTCATAATAATACTTATCATGCATGTAGTGGATGATATTCATGGCCTCGTTGTAGACACGGGCTATTTCAGTCAGTACCTTCTTGTAGTTGGCCATAACTTCCTCAAACTTCAGTGTCTCGCCGGTCAATACGGGAATACCTTTCACCATGACAGTTCCGGTGTTTTCGCAACGGCCACCGTTGATGGCAAGCAGCAGGGCCTTGGCAAGGTTGGCACGTGCGCCGAAGAACTGGATTTGCTTTCCGATGGCTTGGTAAGATACACAACAGGCGATACCATAATCGTCGCAGTTGCGCACTTCGCGCATCAGGTTATCGTTCTCGTATTGGATAGAGCTTGTGTCTACGGAAACTTTGGCACAGAAATCCTTGAAGCCTTCCGGCAATTCCGGGCTCCAAAGTACCGTCATGTTCGGTTCGGGAGAAGGACCGAGATTGTATAGGGTTTGCAGAAAACGGAAAGAGGTTTTGGTCACTTTCACGCGTCCGTCGTTGAAACGGCCGCCAATGGCTTCGGTTACCCAAGTCGGGTCTCCGGCAAAGATGTCATTGTACGACTGCATACGCAGATGGCGTACCATGCGCAGCTTGATGACGAACTGGTCTATCAGTTCCTGTGCAAAAGTTTCGTCAATCTTGCCGTGAGCCAAATCATATTCGATAAAGATGTCGAGGAATGAAGAAACGTTGCCCAATGACATGGCAGCACCGTCCTGTTCTTTCACGGCAGCCAGATAAGCCATATATACCCATTGCACAGCTTCTTGCGCTGATGTTGCGGGGCGGCTGAGGTCGAGTCCGTAGTATTCGCCCATCACTTTGATGTCTTTCAGGGCCTTGATTTGCTCTGATACTTCTTCACGCAGACGGATACGGGCTTCGGTCATGGGACCTGTCAGATTGCGCAAGTCTTCTTGCTTGGCTTCGATAAGCCGGTCGATGCCGTAGAGTGCCAGACGACGGTAGTCACCGATGATACGTCCGCGAGCATAGTTGTCGGGAAGACCGGTTAGGAATCCCAATGAACGGAAGGAACGGATTTCTTCGGTATATACATCGAATACGCCGTCGTTATGTGTTTTGCGGTAATGGGTGAAGATGTCTTTTACTCTATCGTCCACTTCCACTCCGTTTTCACGGCATGCCTTTGCTACCACGTTGATGCCTCCGAAAGGTTTGATGGAACGTTTCAACAGTTCGTCAGTCTGCAAACCGACAATAAGTTCATTGTCTTTATCAATATACCCGGCCTTGTGAGAAGTGATGGTAGACACGGTAGTATTGTCTAGTGAGCGGACGCCATTGTTGTTTCTTTCTTCTTCAAGAGCCTTCAGACAGATGTCCCAGATACGTTTGGTACGTTCGGTAGGTCCCTGCAAGAAGGATGCATCCCCGGTATAGGGTGCGATGTTTCTACTGACGAAGTCACTGACATTGATTTCTTTGCTCCAAAGCCCATTGGTAAAGGTTTTGTTCAATTCCATAAAATTTGTTTTTGTTAGTAGGTTAGATAATGTTATCCTTTAGAGCGTGCAAAAATACTGAATAAATTCCGTAATTTTATAAGAGAGATTACCCTTTTTATGTTGAACAGTATAAAATAACTGTCATTAGGTAGTGAATGTCTGTGGAAGTGGAGATGTTAATACTTTCTTTAATATATGGTTTATGAACAGAACAAGAATCGGATAATAATCTGCATTATTTACAAATGATGTAGGTTTAAGGAACAGTCGTATTCTGAACCTAATTCAGTCGTATAGTGAATGCCATTCAGTCGTATACTGAATAGGGTTCAATCGTATACTGAATGTGGGTCTTTGTAAGTATGTTGATAATCAATTGGTTGTAAAATATTATATTGTCTTTGGTACATTTTAACAAATAGTCTAAATGCTGTTATGCTGGTTTCGTAGTGGGTATGAACAAGAATTTTGCTATAATTGCTCTTTTTTTGTGCAGAAAAGTTTGTAGAATTAAAAATGATTTGTACCTTTGCACCGATTTAAGAGAAAAGCACTTCTTGAAAGAGGAGTTTGGAGAGGTGGCAGAGTGGTCGATTGCGGCGGTCTTGAAAACCGTTGTACTGCGAGGTACCCGGGGTTCGAATCCCTGTCTCTCCGCAATAAACGCTGCAAATCAGCAAATTGCAAAACAAACACCCAATTTTACACCCAAGAATGTAGAATTGGGTGTTTTTGTATTATTTAACGTGAGTTCGACATGAGAATCTCACCATCCCCAAAAAAACAAATATCAAACTCGCGTTATTTAAGTGTAAAGATGGGAAATATCGTTATTACTAACAACGTTTTACAACTATATGCTTTCTCGTTTAAACCCCTGCCTCTTATAGCTCAAAACTGTTAGAAAATATAATTCAATTATTATTTTAGCACAGAATCCCAATGTAATTGTTTGTCTTCAAACTCTTTAATTGATTCTGATACGGCTATGTCTGAATCTTCTATGTTTACTCTGTCGATATTCATTTCCACATAGCTCTCACACCTACTCAAATCAATTATATTACAAACAAAACTAAGTGAACAATGTATTACTACCACTGTTGCAATAGCAAGAAGCAAAATATAGGCTTTTTTGAAATAAGTATAATTACTTTTGCGTCTCTTTCTTTTATTGTATGCCCGATATATAAGATGTGACAATCCCAAAATAATTATAGCAGGTAGCCACACTCCAAATCCCAGGTACATAATCCACACAAAATCGGCAAAAATGGATGTGTACCCTTCGCCATTCAACATATATATACCACTAAGTAAACCTAAAAATGCGGCACACTGTATGCTGTATATATATATCAAACTATTTTTTCTCCCCTTGTCCAATCTAGTCTTTTGCCACCATAATAGTATCGCAATACAAATAATAGCTACAAGAAAACATACAATGTTTCCATGCTGTATATCCAGTAATAAATAGCGTTCTGCAGAGGGATTCAAATCCAAATATCTTTCCATTGTTGACATAGGTTTATACCAAGTGCCTATAAAAGTTATGTGTAACGTATTTTATAGTTCATCATAATCATAAAAGAATTATTTTCCACGACTATAAATAATCTTTACTTAAAACGACTGGCTCATCAAGATTAAGAAACTCTAATTGTTGTATACGAAAACAAATTTTGCGTCCTGTTTCCTGCTATTATGTCGCTACATAAATTATTGTAGCAACATAATAGCGAGAACATTACCCTAATGATAGTGACCGATTATTGATTTTACTATAGGTATCAAATGTAAGTCTTTTTTGCCTCCAAAATATTCATTTATTGATAACGAGTTTCATTATCGCAACAGTTCTTTAACTGTAACAGACAAATCAATGCAAGAGTCATCATTAAAATATAGGCAAGTATTTTTCTCAAACACCGCTTGTGCACCATGTTGCTTGGCCGCTTGCTTTATGGCTTCAATCAGACGCTCCTGAATGGGTATCATCAAATTTGCTTGATATTGAGATAAAGTATGGGTTGCTGATTCTCTGAACTGTTTTATTTTCTGGTCTAATTTTGTTAATTCATCTTGCTGTATCTTTAGTTGTGCCTCGTTCACACCATTTTTGCTATTCAATTGATATTGCTCAATTTTAGACTGTAATTCTTGTTGCATCTGATTAAACTCGGCTTCAAACTCTTTAGTACGCAACTTCATTTTTTCTTGTGCATTTTGAAAACCGGGTACATATTCCATCAAATTAACTGTCTCTATATATCCCAACTTAAATGTGCCGGCACTCTGAGCAGGTACAGTATTGTTTGGTGTTTGTATCCCAAAATATTGACCTCTTTGCTGTGTGCTATTAGAAGTGAATGACCTAGTAATTAACTTGAAATTACATGGACCACAATAGTCATCCGAGGTTTCTTTCTCTTCTCCGGCATCTAATACTATTGTTCCAGTTAGTTTTGTACCATTACAAACTTCAAATTCATAAATTACAGAAACAGGAATGTTATTGTAATTTCTAAATTTTATCCGATAATCTCCAGATAGTGATATATTACTAACACGTATTCCTCGTGAAACCTCAACCCCTCCTATATCCTCTTTAGTTGAAATACCATTTATATAATATCCCCCTTGTTCTTCTTTAACTTGTTGCTGATTGCCAACATTCTGCTGTACAATTAGATTATTCTGAGCAGATAACACGGATGGAGATAAACAAGTAACCAATGTCATTAGAAAAACACTCTTGCAGAATGAACCGAATTTAAAATATTTCATATTCATGTTTATTTTGCCCCCAGTCCCCAAGAGCCAATTAAAAATAGAAGCGTGGAACTGTAATGCCACGCCTTTGAATGAAGGTCCTGAGAAAACCTTTGTGTACAGATGTAACAATAGCAGCCCACGCTATAGCGTGAGAACCACTATGCTATTCTTGTACACGTTTGAAAGTTTCTCAGGTTTTCATTCGCAAGAAATAAGCATAACGCTTCTTCTAATTCTAATATGTTTTGGAGAGAGTTTCCTCAATCCGACTACAAAGATATGCAATTTTATTGAGATACAATCGAATCCTATCAAGATTACATCCTGAATCCTCTATTTTTTCTTGGCTCTTCCGTTGATTGTCGTAAACCTTGCCGAAGTTTCTCCCATTGCTCCTTAAACCATTCTCCGATTGGTTGCCTGTTTACGGTCAGCACCAATTTATTCTCATCAACCGAACTTTTCTCAACCTTGAAAATATCATTCTTGATTTCAAATCTTCGCCTATGCTCTTCGGAATAGATTTTCCCATTGCATCTGATAGCTTCCTTTTTTGTCAAAAGACTGTTTATCATATCTTTGGTAAATCCGATGGCATAGCATAGTTTTTCCATCCTCAACATTTCTTTGAGCAATGGGAACCAGTTGGACGCCTTTTCAAGAATGGTGTTCAATCGGGATATTTCCTTGTCTTTGGCTTCAAGCTCTTGATTATGTATTCCTTGAAGATTACGAATCTGTTTGCCATGCTGTTCCTGCATCTGTAGCATCCGGACTTTTAAATCATCAATGCTTCTGTCCCGTTTGGCAATCTCCTGATGCAATTCCACATTGCTATGTTCCAGCTCTTTTAGTTTTCCGCTGCCGAAAAGAGAACCGACACCGCTTGCTATGGCTGTGGCTGCATCGGTAGCTGCGCTTTTGAGTTTGTCGGTGCGTATTTCCGATTTTACTTGTTTGAGTTCCTGCTCGGCAAGGCTTACTTGTTGTTCCTTGTGTCGCTTGGTTTCCTCTATACGTTGTAGTTCGGCTTTCTGCTTCTCAATGATGAAGTCATTTCGTTCCAAATGCTCCTTACCAGTAACATTTTTTGATTGCCCACGTTCCATCATTAGAATGTCTGATGCCAAAGTCTGCATTTTTGCCATATCCTCGTCATTGAGTTTACGGCTCTTTCCTGTATCGTGGTTCATCCAGTCAAAAACAATATGGGCATGATAATTCGGCTTAAACCATTTTTCACCCACTTGAAAACTCTCTTTGTCTTCTGCGTCAGGTTTTTCACCCAGCCAATGTCCTTCGTCCTTATGCAGGAATATTTGGAGTGGCGTGATGCCCCAGCGTCTTTGGCACTCTTCGCCAAATTCACGCACATCTGCCAATGTGGTGTCCGCTCTGATGAGCAACACTCCCTCACGGATAGGTGAACATCCTGCCACCTTGATTATTTTACCATTCTTTCCTTTGCGTTCCCGTTCTTTTTCCTGCATGGCACGTCCGGTCTTTTCCTTGACCATCCGTTTGATATTGTCATAGTGCGTTTGCAGTTCGGGAGTGCCGAAGTTCGGGTTTATCCATTGTTCGTTGTCGGCAGAAAGTTCGGACACAACATAGATTTTGGACACCCCGATGTTTCGTATATACTCGGCAGTCCTTCGGTTATGCGCCTCACTCGATGCGATGTTGCAAGGCTTTATGTGTATGCTTGATTTTGTTGCCATAGCTTCTTTTTTTTGTTTACATTAGATTACTTTGTCCGCTTCCGTAACGGGGTTCTTAGGGGTAACCCATAAGCGGAGATTGCAAAGAGAGGGTCACTCTTTGCTCGGGGTTCTCAGGGGTGAAACGCCCTGAGTGGGTCATTAGGGCAAAGCCCTAATCCCCTCGGGAGAGCCCACAACTACGGAAGCGGAGCGTGTAGTTATAGTGGGCTATAACCGAAAGCCGTTCTTCTTTTTCGGTGGCTGGGTGTGCGTCTCTCTTACGGACTGGACTTGCCTGTTTCTTTCAGCCTGTTTCTGTAGGTATTCGTTCAAGTCCTTGCATCCGCTGTAGGTCTGCGAAGCGTCACGGATGTATAAATCCCTGCCGTATTCCATACGGATTTGCCGGAGTGCTTCCATCCCTGCACGGTCATTGTCAAAGAAACAATGTATGCGCTCGTAACTACCCAACGGATAGAGAGCCTTGCTCACATTCGATACAGAGTTCAATACCATATAATCTTGTCTGTCCAGTTCGGGAAATTTCGGGCAATTTTCCAATCTCAAAGTAAGAAATGAAAGATAGTCCATAAATCCCTCGAACACATAACACGTTTCCCTCGCTGTTCCCGGCTGTCTGATGTGGGAAATATCTTTTGGTGCGATACAACCTTTGAAATATCGGTTGCGGATTTCATGCCCACCCGACATGTTGGGAAAGGCGATGGCGAAATACCGTTTGCCGTTATGGGTGAAGTGCGCTTCACTGCATTCTCTTTTCGCCAGTACAATGTTTATTCCCCTTTCCTGCAAATAGGTGAGTAGGGCAGGAGAAGAAAGCGGCACAATCTCCAGTTGTTGAAAACTCGGTTCGGAAGATGACTGCTTGCCAAAAGAAAAAGAAACAGGACGGATATGTGGAGTCTGTTCCGCAATGCGTTCCAATATATAAGGTATATGGTCGGTAGCATATAAGTGTGAAGCCAGTTCGATGATGCCGCCGCCTTTGCCGAGTGCAAAATCATACCATTGGTTACGCTCGGTATTTACCTTGAACGAGGCTTCAGTTTCTTCCCTTAACGGTGATTTATACCATAGGTTGATACCCTGTTGTTTGACGGGAGAATATCCCAAACTGTGCAGATAATCTGCAATCCTGATTTGCTTGGCTGTCTGTATATCCATAAAATGATTGTTTGAGTAGTTGGTAAATTGGTTTATTTCTCTTTTCGCCCGTACATTTTTATTAAGTACGGTCTCGGTCTGTATAACCACTTCACTAAATTGTCGTATATATAGAATACGGCAATAAAGTGAAGCGGTTTATCCATTCCTTGCATCACTTCGCTTTATCCTTAATATATAGACCCACAGAATAAAGTGAAGCGATTACAAGCAACAGGCTAATAGTGGAAGTCGGGCATGAATGTGTATTTTCTGCCGTTCTCCTGCACTATCATCCGCTTGTTGCGAAGCATGGTGATGAGCGGTACCGCCTTTTGATGGTTCAGCTTTACACCTATTGACGTATAGCTTTTGATTAAAGCATCTTCCAGTTCCTTGTAACCGTATTCCTCTTTCAGCCCGAAAACGGCTTCCAATGCGATACGGTGCTGCTGTTCGGTGATATGCCTGTAAGGGTCGAACTTTTCTTCCTCGGGTCTTCCCGGTTTCCTGCTTTCTGTTTTGTAGCCCTCTATGAGTTCTGGGAGGGCACTATCGTTGATGCGAAAGGCAAAAGGCTCGAAATCCATTGCCCGGATGTGCATGGCGGAAACACTGCTTATATCCCCGTTGCTCTTGTCCTTTTCCACCAGCAATACGGTTTCCGCTTTATTGTTCAACTCCGTGCCGATATGCCCTCTCGCATTCTCATCCCCTTTGTTCTGGTGCAGTATCGTATGGATATGTATCTGCCTGTCGTCCGTCCACTGCATCAGTTTGGATATGATGCGTGTGGATTCGCCGGGACTGTTGATATCATATACCATGTCACGGATACCATCTATGATTACAAGCCCAATGTCGGGCGTATTATAGATAGCCTGTTCGACAATCTTTATACGCTGCTCAGGTGTGTATTTTCTCAAGGCGAGAAACTCAATGTTCTCATTATCCCTGTCATCAGGCAAGCCAGCCATCCGTAAAATACGTTTCATGACTTTCAGGCAATGATAAGGACTTTGCTCCGTATCAACATAAAGCACTTTCCGCTTCCCGTCGGAGAGTTCCGCTACATACCGCAACACTGTGCCATTCTTCAATGCAGCGGCTACAATAGCCGAAACATTGAATGTCTTTTTACTTTTGGCTTTGCCGATGGATGCACTGAAATTGCCCAATGTCCCAATGACAGAACCATGCACTTTGAGGATTTCAGGTGCTTTCTCATAACTTTTCGACAGACTCAAACGTGAGGCTTGCCAAAGGATTACGGCTTCTTCTGCCGATATGTCCTTAAACTCTTTCATATAGTCCATAGCCATTCCTCCCGTTATTTCCGTCCTCCGGTTTTCTTTCCTGCCAGTTCAAGGGCAAGTTCTGCATCCACGATAATCTTGCGTCCTATCTGGGTGATGGCTTTGTCTATCTTTCCGCTTTTCTTGATGCGGTTGGCGGTGGGCAGACTACACCCGAACAGTTTGGCTATACCAAGTATTCCGTACACATACTTTCTTTCTGTGTCCGTAACGGGTCGTGGTTGCACTTCCGTTTGACCGGAAGCGTGCTTGCTCAGGAATATGAACTCTTCGCCTGTCATCTGCCAGACGGGTTTTAATAATAACTCTTGAAGATTTGTCATCGTTCAATCTATTTAGCCGTTAAACAATCAGCCCTGCGCACTGGCTGTTATCTCTGTTCTCGAACGATGCAAAATTAGGCGGGGGCGTGAGTGGTAAGGATGTGGTTGGTATAAATGGAATCTTTTATTATTTCTCTGAATATCAGATAATAAAAATACCACTCAAAAATTAATTTGAGTGGTAAAAGTGGTGATTTCGTAAAATATCAGGGTGTATCACGGATTATCGGAATATTGCGTCCATTTCTTTGGCGAACTTCTGGTTACTGTCACTTGGAAAATCCGACACCGGTTCCTTGTACTTTGACTTGTAGTAGTTCTCGTCAATATCCAACTGTTTCAGGATTATATTCTTCCATTTATCCCTGTCTTGTTTGGGCAGTCTTTCACTCATCAGGAATATCAGGTAACACACCCGTATCTTTTCTCGTGCCTTGATTTTTAATTCCTTTTTACAGGAGTATAGGTTCATGTTGGCATAGAAGTCCTGAGTTGCAATATCTTCAAACTGTTCCCCCACACAGACTTTATGAATAAGCGAAAGTAATTCTGCATCGAAATATTCGGGTTGCTCCTTTAGCGCATCCTGCTGTTTCTCTTGCTTGCTCGTTTCATCCGGCTTGTCTTTTGCTACGGGAATATATTTTGCCAATATTTCCATAAAATGAAAACTCAGTTTATAAATATCTCCGCAACAGTTCTCTATATATTGGAAAACTTCCTTTCTTGCCTGCCTTTCCAATTCATAAAGCCTGTCCAGTTCTTCTTTTTCCTTCTCATATTCAGCCTTGCAGCGTTCATACTCCTTTTCGGCTTGCTTTTCTTCTGCTGCCGTATGTACCCTGTAGCCAATGGAATCATACCTGTTGTATGCTTCATTCAAAGGCTTGCTTAATTTTTGTGTAACCTCCAGTTGTGCCTTTATATCAATATCATATCTGCCAGCAAAGTTGTAGCATACACGAGAAATTACCTCGTTATCAAACAATGGATGTTTTTCGTAAATCAGTATGTTTTTCTCTATCTCGGTTCTCAGGCTGTTGAGAACCAGAGTATATTGTTCTTTCGGTTTGTCAAGCACCAATTCAAGGATGGCGGCTTCAAAAGCTTTTGTGTCATTGTATTGCTTGTAGAAGTCCGTGATGAATTTCTGCCTGTCAAAAGAGAAAGTATGGCTGACTATAAAGTCGCTGTATATCCGATTGAGTTCGCCATATTGGGGAATCATAATCTGTATTTCTCCTGCCATATACGCTTGGTTTATGGGTTCTTATCTTTATCAAGAAAGGAAGTCAGTTCTTCCTCCACTTCTTCTATACTTGGCAGAGCCGATTTTAAGTTTTCAGGTATAGCCTTGCTCAACTGGTAATCGCTGATGCCTATCGGCTGGTCGTAGCCTGTCAATGCGTATTGTGCTACAACTTCGTCTTTCCCCTTGCACAGCAATAACCCGATAGTCTTGTTGTCATTTTCGCCCCTTAATTTGTCATCCACTACATTGATGTAGAAGTTCAGTTGTCCTGCATACTCCGGTTTGAATGGGGTAGCCTTTAATTCTACTACAATGTATGCGTGTAAGGGGATGGAATACAGAATCAAGTCTGCATAGAAATCGCTGTTACCAATTTGAAAATGCTTCTGTCGGGCAACAAAGGCAAAGCCATTCCCCATTTCCAGCAAGTAACGGGTGACGTGCTTAACCAGCTGCTCTTCTATGTCCCTTTCGTCTGCCTTTTCCTTAGTTCCAGCCAAGTCAAAGATGTATGGGTCTTTCAGAAGGTAATTGGCAAGGTCGCTTTGCGGTGCAGGAAGTGTAGTGGTGAAATTGTTTACCTTATTATTGCTGATTTGTCTGCTATACAGATTGGTTTCAATTTGTATTTTAAGAACATTGCTGCTCCAGCCCATTTCCACGGACTGTTTCATGTACCAATAGCTTACACCCAATGGAAGCGAACTGTTAAGCATAATCACATGGCTCGCCCAATTGGTTCTTGCAACAGGTGATGCCATAAATATATTTTCTATATCCTTAATTTCCATTCGGTAAATGTCGGATACGGTTTTGGCAACATTATGAATTTGTGCAAGAGGTTCTTGCGTGATTATAATTTCCTTGTTATCAACGGATTGAATTTGCGCAAGAGGCTCTTGCGTAAATTGCACATTGTTTAAGTAGCATACTTCGTCTGCAATTTTCTCCACGCTTGGAGCTATCAGCTTTGCGTCCGTTTCAATGAAATTCTGTAATGTTCTTAAAGGATACGCCTTTGCAAACTGACACATATAGGTAAGGTTGCGTTCCGAATAGCCTTTCTTTTCAGGGAAATTTAGCCGGATAGCCTTTGCCAACTGTTTGATGGTTTTGCTTCCCCATCCGTGCAGTAGCTGATGATAGAGAATATAGTTGCCCATTTTCCAATAATGGAACAACATTTGTGCATTGGCTGCGGTAATCAGCCGTACTTGCGCCTGTTGTATTTCTGAACCGACAGCATTTATAAATGCGTCAAAATTCGTCTTTTCTATGTTATGTCCGTTGTTAATCATCTTATAATATTTTCAGAATACAAATATACTTCAATGGTGGTAATCAATGAAACTAATTGATACTTTTATAGTTGATTAAACTTGTTCATGGCGTTTGCCCTGATGTCATCCGCTATGTCAATATAGGGCTTCATGGCTTTATAGTCGCTGTGTCCCGTCCATTTCATAACCACCGGTGCCGGAATTCCGAGTGCCAACGCATTACAGATGAAAGTCTTTCTTCCGGCGTGGGTACTTAACAATGCGTATTTGGGTGTGACTTCATCTATGCGCTCATTTCCCTTGTAGTAGGTTTCCCGTACAGGTTCGTTGATTTCCGCCAGTTCACCCAGTTCTTTCAGATAATCGTTCATCTTCTGATTGCTGATGACGGGCAATGCCATGTGGTTCTCGAAATGAACATCCTTGTATTTTTCAAGAATGGCTTTGCTGTGGTCGTTCAGTTCGATTATCAGGCTGTCCGCAGTCTTGACTGTGGTGACTTCAATGTGGTCGGGCTTAATATCACTTCTTTTCAAGTTACGGACATCCGAATATCGTAAGCTCGTGAAGCAACAGAACAGAAAGACATCCCTGACACGTTCCAAATACTGCTTGTCATGCGGTATTTGATAATCTTTCAGCTTGTTCAGTTCATCCCATGTCAGGAATATTACCTTTTTAGGGGTTGTTTTCAATTTGGGCTTGAATGCGTCGTATGCAATGTTCTGATGATGCCCTTTTTTGAAGCTCCAACGCAGGAACCATTTGAGAAATCCCATTTGTTTACCGATGGTGCTGTTTCTCATGTCCTTTTTGTCACGCAAGAAATTGACATACTCATTTAGCCCGAATTCGTTGAAGTATTCAAAGGTTACATCCTCCTTGAACTCTTTGAGGTGATTTCTTACCGCTGCAAATTTCTCATAGGTGGATGCCGTCCAATTATTCTGGTTGCCACACTCTTTTACAAACTCATCGAACACTTCCCAAAAACTAATCTGCGCTTCTTCCTGTTGTTCTCCACTGCTGTCTTTCATCCGCAGATTGAACGCATCCTTTAGCTGCTGGGTGGTAGGTATGGTTTCCTGCACCTCAAACTCCTTGAACACGTTTTGCATTTCGGCATAGTATTTCAGCAAGTCCGTATTGATTTCGGCTGCACTTTGCTTTAGCTTGTTAGTACATCCGTTCTTTACCCGTTGTTTGTCGGCATCCCATTTGGCTACGTCAATCCGGTAGCCTGTTGTAAACTCGATGCGTTGGCTTGCGTATATGACACGCATACGGATAGGCACGTTCTCTACGATTGGCACACCGTTCTTCTTCCGGCTCTCCAATGCAAAAATGATGTTACGTTTGATATTCATAATTGGGTGCGTTTGAAATTCTACACCCAAATATACACCCAAAAATTGAAATAGCAAAAGGCATTTAGAAAGATTTAGATTTACTCTGCATCGTAGATGGTGTATGATTATCAATGGTTTGCAATTTTGTGATATTTTCTGAAAGCGTAGGTTCTAGAGCCTGTCTCTCCGATGAACGTGCTGGACAGAAATGGTCAGTAAACGGACAAAAAGCTACAAATCAATGATTTGTGGCTTTTTTTAGTACGCTCGGCATGAGCATTATCTAACGGGTGCAAGTCCCTAGTAAGCCCTAATAGCGGGAATTACATAGCCAAGAGCAAGGGTGTTCATCGTGAGGTGAAATCTGAAGGAAGCTGGCGGCCAACATCTGACCTAACGAACAGAAACTTCATACAAGGCATATGACTGTGGGTAGGGTTGCTAAACAAACCAAAGCCCTATAGCTATTCGGAACGGTCGGTGTAAATGAAGTGGGTATAAGATGGAAAGATA
>NZ_JAMZEE010000070.1:0-10923 GCF_024704895.1 Bacteroides muris (ex Fokt et al. 2023)
GGCGTAGACAAAAGAAAAGATAACAGGACTATAAATTATAGAAAAAGGTTGTGCCAACGTTTTGACACAACCTCCTTATTCATTATATAAAGTATTCTCTACTTTTCAGGAGTCTGTTCCAGCGTAGCTACCAAGAAATCATAGAACTTGGCAACAGTAGGAATCAACGCACGCTCATCCGGTGAATGAGGAGAACGCAAAGTAGGACCGAAAGAAATCATATCAAGTCCCGGACAAGCAGCACCGATGATGCCACATTCCAAACCGGCATGAATCACCTTCACCGCGGGTTCCACACCAAATTGCTGCTTATAGGACAACTTCATGGCATGCAGGATGGGAGAATCCACATTGGGCTGCCAACCTGAATAGCTGCCGCTCAACTCCACCTTCATACCTGCCATGGCGAAACAAGATGTCAAGCTGTCGGCCAGAAAATCCTTCATCGTGTCGCAAGAGCTGCGAGCCAGAATCTTGATGGCCACCTTACCGCCGTCAATGGTCACAATGGCCAAGTTAGATGAAGTCTCCACCGTATCGGGCACGGTAGGTATCATGCGCATCACACCGTTCTGACAAGCCATCAAGACATTAATCATGTTGTCCTGAATCTCTTCCGGCACAATGGCGGCAGGAAGTTCCACCTCCTCTATCTGCAACAGAATGCCACTTTCGATGGAAGCATATTCTTCGTTGAGCTGCGCCTCGTATTCCTTGATATACTCTTCCAGCCCCTCTGTGTCTTCGGGGTTGAACACCAATACGGCATGTGCTTCACGAGGGATAGCATTACGCATATTTCCACCCTCGAAATTAGCCAACTGCGAGTCGAACTCAATCAGCAGGTCGTGAACGATACGCGCCAGCAGCTTATTGGCATTGCCGCGTCCTTGGTTTATTTCCAGTCCTGAGTGACCGCCGCGCAATCCTTTTAGCGTAATCTTGCGCGCCGTCAGGTCGGCAGCAGGAGTTTCTTCCTTGTATTCCAGCGTAGCCGTGATGTCAATACCACCGGCACAACCGATATAGAGTTCGCCCTCGTCCTCAGAATCAAGGTTCAGCAGAATCTGCCCTTGCATAGTTCCGGGTTTCAGGCCGAACGCGCCATACATTCCCGTTTCTTCATCTTTGGTAATCAAAGCTTCCAGCGGGCCATGCTTCAAATTACCGTCTTCGAGCACCGCCATGATGGCAGCCACTCCCAAGCCATTGTCCGCTCCAAGCGTGGTTCCTTTGGCTTTCACCCAATCGCCGTCAATATAGGTTTCGATGGGGTCTTCGGTAAAGTTGTGTACGGTATCGTTGTTTTTCTGAGGCACCATGTCCATGTGTGCCTGCAAAATAACTCCTTTGCGGTTCTCCATGCCCGGAGTGGCAGGCTTACGGATAATTACATTGCCGGCTTCGTCGACAAATGATTCCAGACCCAACCCTTTTCCAAAGTCAATAAGAAATTCGGTAATTTTTTCCATATACCCTGACGGACGAGGAATCCGAGTCAGTGAATAAAAGTGCTTCCATACATTCTGTGGAGCTAATTGTAGGATTGTATTCATAATATCAAGAATTAATTTTCGCAAATATAGCGTTTATCTTCCAAATCACGAAGCGGAACGAACTCCGTTTTGAAAAGTTCTCCTCATGACATCCTGCCAATATCCGGCAAGACACCCGCATTTACCGCTTCGCAAAAAAACATCACAACCGGGCAATCTCTTCGGTAGTCAGCTTGGTAGCTTGGATGATGGCTTCCGGAGCCAGCCCCATGGCTTTGAGGTTGCGGGCTATTTCCAGACTGCGTTTCCGGAAGCCTTCGGCGATACCTTCAGCACGACCCTCAGCAAGGCCTTCCGCGCGACCCTCGACGATACCCTCTGCACGCCCCTCCGCGCGACCCTCAGCACGACCTTCCGCTCTGCCTTCCATCAATCCTTCCAACTTGGCAGAATCGAGCACATCGTTTTGTATCATGATGGCACTGAGATGTTCGTCGTAGGCATTACGGTCTTGTGCGGACATGGAGTAATATTTCAGCTTTTCGCGAGCTTCCCCCAAGCCGGGAGCATTCGTGTCGGAACGGATGATTCCGTTTTTAAGATACTCCATCCACTCTTCCAGCGGGGTGGTGGCCACTTCGTTGAACTGGTTGACACGGATAAGGATATACTCGGGAAATATCTCGGACGGCATACGGGTGACAATGGCATCTTTCTCCTTAGTGCTGATGCGCAACCGGTCTTTGGTGTGCACACCGATAAAGGTGTTCTGACCGTGATACAGATAGTCGTCACCCTGACCGATGTCGAAGTAGAGGATGCTGATGGAGTAGATTTTCTTCACCTGATAATAACGTTCTCCCAAGGAGATGTGCTCGGTGATGGCCTTCGCCACGCCATAAAGAATGCGCTCCAGGTAGTATAATTCGCGGGTGTTCTGAATCTCGATGATGATGATTTCACCCTTGCTGTTCTTGGCTTTGATGTCTACCCGGTTGAACTTGTCATCGGCAGCCTGCTGGTTGCCCTCGCTCTCCAGTATCTCGTCGACGGTCACTTTCTCGCCAAGGAAGACGGTGAGGAATCCTTCCAATACATCGAAATTGGCTTTCTGACGGAGCAGGCGCTTGATGGCCCAGTCGAAACGAATGTACTTGTCTTGCATTTCTTCGGACATGGCTGTGAAGTTTTATTGAGTTTCTATTTGTACACAAAAATAAGAGATAGTTGACACATTTACAAAGAAAAAGCAGAAAAAAGGATGAGGCAGGCACTGAATCTCTAAGTGAGACCGGTAGTTTTTAATGATTCCATCTACGGTATGCAGAACAGCAGTATTTGTCCGGCACCGGGGAATCCTGCCCTTCCCCGGTGCCAAACAAACTGGAATAAAGATATACAAAGAAACCTGTCGTTCAGAAGACAAAGTCGGTCACATACGGCTCTTCTGCGAATCACCCGCACCCGTGCCCTTGTATTTGCTCTTTGCAGCATTTAGCTTATAACGGACTGTTAAACTGACACATCGGCTGTTGGGGGCGTTGAACATCCGAATGGTACGCACTTTGCCGGAATATAGCATCCCGTTCTGCTTTTGCGTATCAAAAATATCATCAGCCTGCAGCAGGAAACTCAACCGACCTTTCAGAATTGCCTTGTATAAACTGGCATTCATCATCCAGGTGTCGTCCATCAAACGGGTGTTCTGCATTTCTCCGGTACTCATCCATCGTACACCCACACTCAACTGAAAGTCACCGGGCAAGTTCAGACTGTTCTCCCAATTCAGCATCACCAGCGGATTGTCCAGCCGGACAGTTCCTCCTGGAGCTTCCAACTCCATCCATTGCTTGTTGATACTGACCGTCCACGCAGGCGACCAGATACCGATAGAAGGAGAAGCCGTTGCAGAAGCAAACAACATATCGTATGCCTGTGCATTCTTCTGGCTCACCAAAGCGATAATAGGTTCATCATCCGAGTAGGGTTCACTCGTATTAAAAATATCATCTTTCACATGCTGATAGCCTAATTGTCCCGTCAGCCAACGCCAGAATACACCCAAACCGACCGAATGGGTCAACACGGGGCGAAGCAATGGGTTGCCTCCCTCGTAAGTATATTGATTGATATAAGACACCTGACTGCTCAGCTGTGAATAAAAAGGCCGACGAATTTCCGACCGGTATTGCAACATAAACCGCGTACTTCCGACCGGAAGAAGCAGCGTGGCCGAAGGAAACAGATTGTGGTACACCTTGCTTTGGTCGGATCTCCGTTCTCGATTGACGTAATAATTGAAGTCATCATACTCGTAGCGTATCCCCACCTGTGCATTGACTTTTCCCAACTGTCGGCTAAACTCCGCAAAAGCCGAAGCATTGTTCTCCCTGATTTTATCCAGATTATCTTCAAGGATACCTTCATTATTCCGGTAGTCCATAGTCCGGTTTATATGACCGTATTCCGCTCCCAATACCAAACGTCCTCCCCACACAGGGCGAGTCCACGTCATCTTGGCAGCATAAAACCGATAATCCGTATCACTGGCAGTAGTCACAGTGCGTTGGGACACCTCCTTGGCAGCATCCGTAGTCTGTTCTTCAACCTTGGTTTCAGCCTCTGCCGACTGCCAAATGGCATTTCCGTCAAAATCGACACTCCAACCACCAACTTTTCCCCTATAATAAAAATCGAGTGCATGACGCATATTCTCCGAGCTCCCCCGAGAATCGTTCACAGACGACTCATAAGGCATATCATCCCGGACAACATCCGTACCCACTGTCATATAATCTCTGGCATAGGGACGCTTCGTAGTCCGATAGGTCACACCCAGCGAATGATTGTCATCCAGCACATAATTCATTCCAAGACTACCCGTCAACGAATGTGTCCGACTGTTGGCATCCGTCCGGCTCTCCTGAGTCCAATGTTTGTCCAAATAAGTATCCTGAACCGCCTGATGAGCCTTCCAATAATAACTGTCTGAATAGAACAACAGTCCGAAGAGGTCGAACTTCCCCTTACGGTAATTGAAGTTGAATTGCTCCAGCCATCCCGCCTTCTTGGTATATTCGGCTTTGGTACGGCTGTTAAAACCAAAACCCTCACCCTGAGCCTTCTTGGTCTGGATGCGTATCACCGCCTTCACCGATGCATCATAACGTGCACCGGGATTCGTCACCACTTCTACGTTCCGGATGTTCCCGCTGGCCAATTGATCCAGTTCCGAGGCATCGCGCACCTTCCGCCCATTGATATAAACCTCCGGAGTTCCCCTGCCCAACACTTTCAGTCCATCGCCATCGTCCACCACGCCGGGTGTCTTGCGCAGAACGTCGTTCGCTGTACCGGCACTTGCCAAGCTGCTGTTCTGCACCTGTGTCACCATAGCGTCACCCTTCAGGCTCGTCTTGGGCAGATGGCCTTCACTACAACCTCATCCAGTAGCCGGGTGTCGGCTTCCAGTATCAAGTCCAAGGTATCTCCAGCCTTGCACTCCCGATACAAAGTGGCATAACCTACGCTCGACACTTTCAACAAGCCTTTATGTTCTTGCACCGACAGACGGAAATTACCATCCGCACCACTCACCGCACCCGTCACGAAGGCCGAGTCGGGCAACGAAAACAATACGATGTTGGCAAATTCCACCGGATTTCCTTGCCGGTCTGTCACTTTGCCTGCCACTGCCTGCCACTGTCTGTCCTGCCGCCACGGTTGCGGCAAAAAGAAATAGAAATAAGAATAAGAGTCTGTTGTTCATATATTTTTTATAATAGTTATTCTCAATGGGAACCGTATAATGAGCTAACCTACATTGCAATCCCCGTATCCCGGTCGGCATTGTTCATCGTCTTGTCGCCTGCCTGATGCTTGCGCCCGCTGCTGAACTTCCACGACAGCGTAAAGTAAAGCATACGCGCATTGTCGTCTATATACGTCCAACTCTTGGATTGGTGCAGTTTATTCAGCAGTTTGTAGCCTCCCGTCCGGCTGGTCGAGCTGAATGGATAAAGCATCCCCACTCCTGCGTTCCAGTCCTTCCACTGATAAGAACACTGCACGGTACCGGTTTCCTCTCCATAATTCAGAGTTTCGCCGAAAAGCGAACGGTAGCGGTTTCCCATTTCGCCATAGAAGGTAAAACCCTTGTAGTTCAGCGACACGCTACCGCCCGCATACCACGCCGTGTAGTCGTGCGCATACTCCCTGCCGCGACTTTCAAACCGGTTCACACCGCCATAAAGGCTGACCGAAAGCAAGTCCGGCACCACCGTCACGCCCACGTAGCATTGTCCGTTCAGTTGCGAGAATCGCTTCTGGTTGTCCTGGCTGTATTCGAAGAGGTAACTTCCGTCGGGCTGCGCCACGCACGCCACCTGCTGCATAATGGGATTCTTTTGATGAAGGTAACTTCCCTGTAGTTGCGCATTCACTATTCCGTTCCCCCAAGAGAGCCTCAGGCGATTGTTGTATGAACGGTAAGGGGTCAATCCGGGATTTCCCCGGTTTACTTCCAAGTCCGTCTTTTGCTGCCTGATGTCGCTCAATGCCGACAACGAAGGCAGCGTGGGATAAGTATTGAAAACATAACTCAAGTTTGCACCCTTGAATACCGGATACGCCACAGTCAACATAGGCCGGAAAGTGTAGAAAGTATACCCCTCACCCGTGCGGTCGAACGCCTCACGCGACATGCCCGCTCCCAAAGCATACTTCAACTTGGCCCATTTGCCCTGCAACTGCACATAACCGTAGAGGGTGGAGTTGTGCATGTTCACTGCCTCGTCCACTGCTCCCGTGTAGCGGTTGCTCGTATAAGCCTGCGTGTACTTCAACCCGGCAGAAAGAGCCACTTGGCTAAAGTCCTTCCGGTATCCCGCTTCCCCTATCAGCGAATAGCGTTTGCCCTTGGTGGCATAAGCATATTGCGACGAAGGCTCTCCTCCCATCTCGCCCGATTCACGATAATCGCGCTTGTAGTCCGAATAAAGGTATGTCCCCACCACGTTCATCGTCAGATGCTGATTGCGCGGCAAGAACAGCCGATAATACAAATCGAGCGAGGGAATCCGGCTGTAGTTCTCGGCCAGTGTCATGCTGTAAAGGTCGGGCTTTCCCGCCTCGCGGATTACCTCCCCCATGTCGTTGTGGGGATAGTCTTCAATCTCTTCCGTGAACAGAGCGTTGAACACATATTTATCCTGCTTCGTCAGGTTGTAGCTTGCCTCAATGGTGTGAGTGACATAGTTGAAGGCAGTAGGCACTTTCCCGAACACGCGATTGCGCTGCCCGCCATCGGGAAAGAAAAAGGTTTGGGTCTCGTCCACATAGCGTTCGTCATAATCGCGATAACTGATGTAATAATCAAGGCCGAACTCCGATAGTTTGTAGTTGGCACGCAGATACAAGTTGTCATTCCCGAAGCCTGTAGTCACGGCATTGATGGCGCTGAATCCGCCCATCACGCCCGCCTGCGGACGCTTCACCACATAGTTCACTACCGCTTCCGCATCCGTGTCGCCGTATCTCACGCCCGGATTGTCGATATACTCTACCCGTAATACCATCTCCGGCCGTAACGCCTGCACCTGTGCCACCGAGGCCTGGATGTCGTTGATGCGCAGTTGCACCGCTCCTCCACCCACGGTAGACACCTTCTGTTGCACGCCATCCACCTTCAGTCCGGGCAACTGCATGTGTGCCAGCAGTTCATACCCCGAAGAAGAGGCTTTTACTTGCCTTTGCGACGGAAGGATAATTTGTCTGTCTACCTTCTTCATCACATTCGATGCAGTGACCGTGACCCCCTGCAACGACACGGCATCCTCCACCAGCACAATCGTACCCACCTCCATCGGTTTCTCCACATTGTCCAAGCGGATGGTCTGTGGCACACATCCCATAAACGATACCTGCAACAGGTAGCTGTCGCCCACTTCCAATTGCCGCAAGGCAAACATTCCCCGGGAATCAGTCACGCACCCAGCAACAAACGTGGAGTCGATATGCCGCAAAGCTACGTTCACAGATGGCATCGGTTCTCCTTTTTCGTCCGACACCATACCCGAAATACGGATATTCTGCCCGTATAAGCTTGTCACGGCACAGATAATAAACAACAAGCAAAGTAAATTCTTCTTCATCTTCTATTCATTTAGTTATATATTTGCAAGAGTGCGGCGCCTTTCTATTTTCCGCAAAGTATCATTGTAATATTGCTTCACAAACATATCCACATCCGTATCCAAAAGTTCTTTTATGCAAAAATCCTTATTTTGAGCGACAGACTCATATTTGCGTCTGAAACAAGGACCTCCACATATAGGCAACAAATTACATTCCATACATTTGGTATCCTCCACATACGGTTTTAAGCTCAAATCATGCTGTATAGAATCTTCCCACACAATATCACCATTTTCACTCAAATACCCCAACGCATTCTTTTCATTATAATCCACCGCGGTACACTTATATACCTTTCCGTCAAAATTCAGATTTACATAATTGTTCCTGTCCGCATAACAAAGACATCCCTCCACAAAGCCAAAATCCATTCCACAAGACAAGTGGAAACCTTTCTTTTTCAAATTCTCCACATTATCAAGCAGCCCGTCCGGAGTCTTGTCCGTCTTCTTTTCGTATGTTTGCCAAACCCTCTTAAATTGTATTTCAATTTGAGCACGAACACCCACAGGTATAATATCCAAGATTTCTGCAAAATCCAGCCGAATGGTGTCGTCCGTATAATTAATCCGCAAAAGTACTCGATTATTTGAAGTATCCAAACAATAACCCACACAATTGTCTATTATCTTCCTGAAAGAGGGTTGTCCTTTCATATTTCGAGTCTTATTGTGCCTCTTTTCGTCACCGTCCAATGTCACTTGAATTGTGTTCAAACCTATCAATGTACATTTTTTCGCAACCTCTTCTGTCAACAAAAATCCATTGGATGTCATATTGCAGAAGAAACCCTTATTTCTTTTTTCAGCTTCTTCTTTAGCAAAAACAGACAAAGGATATACAATTTCATCAAAATACATCAAAGGTTCTCCCCCAAACCATCCCAACATCAGTTTATCAATATCTTCTCTATCCAAAACCTTTATTATAAGTTTCTTCAGGCTTTCCAAAGTAGTCTTGCTCATTTCACCTTTCTTATGGGTCTCATAACAATACCAACACCTGAATATGCAATCTTGTGTAGGATTCAAAATCAAATGAAACAAAGAACTATTCGCATCCTTCCTCTTATTTTCTAACAGATAATTTGTCTCTTGTTCATTGTCTTCTACCAAAAAACGCATTCTTACAAGTTCCTTTGTAATAGCCTCTTCTTGCTGTTGCAATTCCACATCGGACAATAATACTTTAATAAAATCAAAGGAAGATTTATTCACTGAAAAAACAGCCTTTGAGATTCCATTCAAACAAATCGTATCATTACCATTTTGGATATAATAATTATATTTACTCTCAACCATAGCTTCATTATATATCAAAACATGCAAAGAGAGCATGTCACAACAAGTTACTCACAAAGATTATATAATTGTTCCGACACACTCTCATTAAAAGAAATTTAAACTTTAAGGGATTACGCTGTCATCTGGTTTTGCAATTGTACATCCACAACCAGCAACTTTGTTTTGAACACACTTAGGATTAATATCCACAATGCCGCCACCTTCAACATTTTCCATCTCGTTCAAACTTAACATTTCTTCTGCAGCATTCTTCAAATTTGAAGCCAACTGCGCTTTTTCTTTTTCTTCCATGTTTTTTTATCATTTAAATAATACAACAAAATGATAACGCTGATACGTTACCTAATTCTGACTGCAAATGTAAATCGTGGGAGTCCGACAAAACCAGACTGGTTGTATTTTTCTAAAAAAACATTTGATATTAGTTCATTTATAGATGTAATTTGTAAGCATTTCACCCCTTACCTGTTTTCTTTCTTTACCCCTGCCCAGAATAGCCTCTCGCAAGGGTAGCTGACCGACACCGGAGAACGAGGGGTTCGACACCGAGACACTCCCTCTTCGACACCGAGGAACCCAGCCTTTCCCGGTGCCGGAAAAAGCGAGATGGTATGTTGCATAAAGATATGTAAAAGAAAATCATCAGTTACACGATTCTTTTAAGAAAAGAGTCAATCCGCCATTGTCGGATTCCCCTACCTTACATTTGCAACGGTAATATGGAATTCTATTCTATCGGATTTTCAATCCGATTGTGTCAGGTATAAGTTTCTTCAAACACCTGTGATTGTAACACTTTTGCTTGGCTATAATTGAAAGATATTTTATATTTGCAGCCAATTTTGTTATTTTTATAAGAATACACAATGAAAAATATCCATTTTGAAACCATTATAGCAGTATCTGTTATTTTTTTATTTTTCGCCGCTTGTTCTTCAAAGGAACACTCTTCCGTATCGTTGGCAGAACTGATACAGGCAGAAACTGTCATGTATGAGTACCCAGACAGCGCATTGCATATATTACAGAATATGAAAATGCCGGATGCTGCACAGAAATTGGAACATGCCACTTGGGCATTGTTGATGACGCAAGCAAAGTATAAGATGTATATAGAGCAGAATGACTCTTTAGCCAATATCGCGTACAATTACTTTATGGAACAAGAGGATGCACAACGAAAGGCATTAGTGCTGTATCTAAAAGGAGAAATTTTTCATGATAACAGAAATATAGAAGAGGCACAAAATTCTCTTCTAAGAGCAACAACGTATGCAGAGAAAACTAATGACTATCAACTGTGCCATTTAATCTATGCAGAATTAGGATGTATATACATACTCCGTTTTTATAAAGAGTATGCTATTGAAGCATTTAATAAATCATACCAATATGCACTTCAATCACAAAACTGTAAGTATATCATTGCTTCTTTAATTTATCTTGGTAGGACTTACGGTCAATTGGAAAGGTTCAATCAATTGAATATTATCAAAAAGCCATTGAAATTGCCAAAGAAAAACATATAACAAGAAGTGTAGCAATTGCTTCTAATGAACTTGCTGGTATTTATATTGAAATCAAGGATTATAAAAAAGCTTTATACTATTCAAAACAGGCTATTAACAGTAGCAATATAGGAGTATCTAAAGGACAAATAAATTTGGTAATCGGGAATATTTACAGAGAAATAGGTCCCATAGATTCCGCATATTATTATTTAAATCAAGTTGTAGGTCATAAAGCAAGTGTCAATACGGTGAATGCTGCTTACCATGCTTTATATGAATTAAGTAAAAGAGAGAAAAAATACCAAGAAGCTATATTTTACAATGACAAATTCTTGAATGGAGTAAACGTCCTATTTTCCGCCTTGACGCTGATTTAATATAAATATACCTTTGTGGCAAACTTGAAATTTACAGTTA
>NZ_JAMZEE010000071.1:0-9203 GCF_024704895.1 Bacteroides muris (ex Fokt et al. 2023)
TCATATTTCAAATAAATCAGAATTAATCAAATCTTTAGAAAATATTTCTGAATTCAAACCGTTATCCAATAATACGAAACAATATGGAAACATTAAACTTATAGACACTTACGGACTATGGGATAAAGAGACTAACAATCCTATTACAGATGATAGTTTTTTTGAAAATGACGAGGATGATTTATTAGTAGAAAACAATGGGACTGAAACTCTCACACGTTCCGCAAGCGATGGAGGTATACCTAAATCTGTCGTAGAATCATTCCCCACAATAGGAACAGCTGATGTAAACCTTATAGATAAGGTCATACACTTTAATCCGGGCTATCTAGGACATACGAAATTAAGATTTAAATCTAATTCAAAAAGAAAACTATATATTTCTCTATACAGAAATGACTATGGATTTGCAGTAAGTATTGGACTTGATTGTAAGGTCATGAAAAAGTTATGGCATGGTATGAAATGGGGACACATGAAACATTGGGATGATGGTATATACTATGGAGTTGCATCACTCGTTGTAAAACAAAAAATCAAGAATCCCAGTTTTGATACTGTACTAGATGAAAATAGAAAAGAGTTTCTAAAGAAACAATGGCAAGAAGCTATTAAGCACAATAATTTCACTAACGCTTCAAACAGTCTAACTGGAGGAATTTCAAATCAATGGAATCCTGAATATAACCATAGCAAACAAGAAAATAAATTCATTATTCCATATATTTCAGTTATAGATGATTTCTTTGGAACAACAAATATATCAAAGAAAATCGAAGATGCTCTTATACGTCAAGGAGCTAATTTCCTAAAAAGCTATGTTAATAGTCATAAAACACAAAGTACACAATTAGTTTGCATATCACAACGAGAGAAAACTGCATATTCTTTATTTAGAAATGATCTCTCTTGGAACGGGGGAGGATATAGAGTAAAAGAAACATTCCTTAGATATTATAGAAACATTGTATTTTCCATTAAAATCAAAGGAGATAAAACAACTCCAGGAGCAGATCTAGGAGACAATGATTTTGTTGGTAAGCCAGAAATTGTATCCTGTGAGGCTATTGTATATACCAAAGATGGTGATGGCTGGATTGGAGCAAAAATAGAAAAAAAATAATCCTAAACAAAATAGGGAAGGAGTTAATATATACGCTCCTTCCCTTCACTTATTGTATGAAAAAAAAGTATCTTATTTTTTTAGTCCTAAGTTTCTGTTTGTTCTCGTCATGCTCAACAATGCTTGAAATAATAACAGGAAATTATAAATGCGCATACCCTAATTGTAATGAACGAGCAACAGAAAATTCAGTATATTGCCCATACCATAAGCCCTACTATCTTAAATAGCATCATCACCAATGTTTTTTCTTTTTTCCTAAACACCTGCCAGCGAAGCACAGAGTATTTGTCAAGGGCGAAGGGTAAAAAATACCGCACGAGCGAAGCGAGCACAGGAGATTTTTTACCCGGAGAGTGAAACGTCCCTTTACAAATACGGCGTGCGGAGTTACCTTTGTGCCGGAAAATAGAAAAATCACATGCCCATTCCGAAACCTCTGCTCCTTTTTGGCTTCTTCAGGAGTTCCAGATCTTCCTCCTGCTGCTTCTTTTTGGGAATAGGCTGCTCGATGTCCGGCGTTTTCTCCACCTGTTGAATTTTTGACTTCTCCGGTTCCTGCCGGGATTGAAGCTCCGCTTTGAGATTGTCCCATTTCTCCTTTCTGATGCGTTCCGCACGTTCCACCTGCCGGGCTATTTCCGCCGGGCTTCCGTTCTTGACAGCGTTAAGATAGTCGAAGCTTTCCTCCGGCTCCCGGTCAAACCCCATGCGCCGATCAAAAGAGCTTTCACACTTCCGGAAAAAATCCGTCCGGTCAAAACCTCCCTTCACGTTGCCGCAGTTCTTCTTTCCGGTGTGATTCGTTTTAGGGCTTAACTTTTTGGTGTTGCTCCGGTCTTTCCGACTGACGATGATATGTGCGTGCATATCGCTGTCACTGTCACCGTCCCGGTTGAAATGGATCTTTGCGTAATATTCCACATCATCGCTTCTCAAGCCTTTTCCGAAACCCTCTGCATAGTTTCTCATCACGTCCTGCCGGATGTACCGCTGCAAGGCTTCCGCACGCTCCTGCGGAGTACTGCCCATGCAGCGCAGCTCCTTCTCTGAAGGACTGACGGTGATAACATAGAACTTTGCGTCAGTCCGGCTTAACCTAGCCTTGTTGTTGTCTATCTTGAATGTGACCTCCCTTGAGCTCACGTAGTCCCGGAACTGGTTGAAGAACGGCTGCACCTCCTCCCCTTTCTTCATCCTCTCCAAATCCTCATGCTGGAGATAGTTCGTCACCGCAACACAACTGCCTGTATTGGCGTATGTGCCGTTACCGCCTCCCTGTATCTTCACGTTCATATCTTTTCCCTTTTGTTCTTCTCGTCCTTGTACAAGGCTTTTATATCATCGAAAAGCCCGGCTTTTCCTTTCGCATCGATGTAGCTTGCGATATAGGAGAAGATCTTCTCCTGCCTTTGCGTCACAGCGTCCAGCCTTGCATAAATGGCTTGTTGGTTCTTCAGAAGCATATCCCTCGACTGACCGACTGCCTTTTCCGTCCGGTCCAAAGCCTGCTCCCTTATCCCGGCAAGGCTTGCAAGATCACGCATGAATAGGTCATTGTCCTTTTGGTATTGGCTGAACTTTTTTTCCGTAAGTATCGAGTCCATACTCATGGTCACTCTCATGCTTGTACTGCCCATGGCTTCACAAGCCGGACGCAAGAAATCCTGCTCCTGCTTCCTGATGAACGCTATCACCTGATCACAGCGTTTGATAAGTTTCTGCATTTCCTTTGCCGAACTCTCATGCTCAACCGGGTTGATTCCGTACTTCTCGAAGTACTCCAGCGCACAGGAAAGGAAGTCTTTCTTTGATACATTATTGGACTTTGCCAGCCTGTCAAGCCGGGCAAACGTTTTTCGGTCAATGGTGACAGAAGTAGTGGTTTCCTTATCCATACAATTGCTGTTTTAATTGCTAATTATATTATTAAATCTCTGATTTACAAAGGTATGATTTTAACCACAATTTCAAACTAATTGCGGTTAAAAAACTTAAACGGCTGATATTCAGCCGTAACCCCGTAGGGCAAGAGGAAAAACAGGGCAAAGCCCGGTTTCCTCTTGCTGTTCTTTCGACTGCCGAGCAATCGACGAACACCCTCCCCTGCGGTACGGCGAAAGCTCGTACAAGGGGGACGGGGAGAAGTCGGAGCGAGGCACTAAGAAAGAACCTATTCCACAAACAAAAAACACATCAAAACGGCACAACAGGCTGCAAAAATAAACATATTTTGTTTCGCTATATGGAAACAAAATGTTATATTTGCAACACTAAAAAACTTTATATGGAAGCAAAATCAAGATTCAAGGTCAAATTATCCAACGAAGCCCAAGAGTTTTTAGACGGATTGCCCAACAAGGTACGTGAGAAGATCATTAGCAATATTCGTAAATCCACCTTTGTACTTGATCCTGATTTATTCAAGAAATTGGATGATACGGATATCTGGGAGTTCAGAACGTTCTATAACAAAACCAAGTACAGGCTTCTTGCTTTTTGGGATAAGGGCGATAAGATAAACACTCTGGTAATCGCAACGCACGGGTTTATCAAGAAAACCCAAAAGACACCCCTCAAAGAAATAGCCAAAGCCGAAGAGATTAGAAAAGATTATTTTAATTCAAAAAGATAAAGCGTATGGAAGCAAAGAAATTTTATACACTCGAAGAAATCGAAGATAAATACATCGGAGAAAAAGGTACTCCCAAACGTGATGCCTACGAAGAAGAACTTAACTCTTTTTTGATAGGTGAAGCCATTAAACAGGCTCGCCAATCAAAGAACTTAACCCAAGAGGAATTAGGCAATTTGATAGGAGTGCAGCGGGCTCAAATCTCCCGAATTGAAAACGGTAAGAATTTAACCTTTTCCACCATTGCAAGAGTTTTTAAGGCTATGGGGATAAGTGCTAAACTTGAAATCGGAAGCATGGGTAAAGTTGCATTATGGTAACTGACTATATCCGGGATGCGTTTTCGCTCCCGGAAAACTTCTCACATTACACACAAAAAATCATATTTATACAAATTTTAACACGCGAAAAAATCTTCTCAATCCGTTGCACTTGGCTTTACCTATTTCCACTCTCTTCCTTTCTTCGGAAATTTATCGTATCAAAAACAAGGTGAAAAGTGGAGCGAAGCAACCTCTATAAACCAAAAAAGAAACGCTCCATTGCTTTACGGTAATTTTTAGTTTCTTTTTAGTTACTTTTTCGGCATGTTTTTTTGCTTTGCAATATATTTATATTCAATGAGTTACAAAGTGTCATTTTTGAGAAAAACGAGAAATTTCCGAGAGAAAACGAGAAATTTCCGAGAGAAAACGAGAAATTTCCGTTTTTTTTTGAGAAAAACGAGAAAAAACCGCGAGAGATTTTTTTTTTTCTCGTTTTATATATTTTAATTTGTGGAAAATATTCGGCGTATGGCAAAGAAAGACCAAAAGAAACGAGATATTATCTTATCTCAAGATAATGCACTCACAACTGCCCGTTATAAGTTCGACCTTATCGAAAAGCGTGCGTTATATTGCATCATTCGCAATATACGGGCAAACTATATCGAACAAGAGGACGGACAAAGAACTTTGTTTGAAAATCTTATAATCACAATCAAAGAGGAAGAACTTCAAAAATGTGGTGATAATACTAAAATGAAGAATATTTATGATGCGCTAAAGCGGCTTAGAAATCGTGATATAGAGATTAATAACGAAAAGATGTGGCTGAGTATCGGTTTTGTCAATTACGTTAAGCATATCAAAAATAAATCATATTTTGAAGTGGAAGTATCCAAAGAGGTACTACCCTATTACGTGGAACTCGCCCAAAACTTCACGAGTTACTCCATGACAGTAGCAATCGCACTCAAAAGCACATTTACCCAACGTTTCTATGAACTATGCTGCCAATATCAAAATAAAGGTTTCTTTTTCTATGCTGTCAATGAGCTACGGGAAATGTTCATGTTGGAAAACAAATATCCACGTTCTTTCGATTTTAAAAAATGGGTGCTTGAAACGCCAGCTAAAGAATTAAAAAACCTATATGATGCCGGACAATGTGATTTATACTTCGATTTCGACATAAGGGAAAAGAAAGGTAAAGAAGCACTCTCTTATAACTTTTTCATACACAGCCGTCAAACCGAACAACAAAAGCTATTGGAATACGAAAGTGCCAAACAAGCGATCATCTACATAACAACCACTATTTCGAGATTCTCTAAAAGTGACAAAGGATATGTTAAACGTGTAGTGAACGCTGTACAGTTACACCCGGAAATAGCCGTACAGGTGGCGCAAAAAATACAAAAGAAGTTTGAGCAATATATAGACAAGCCAGCCAAACAAATAGGAGCTATCATCCGGGTTTGCTTAATGGAAGATTTTGGTATAGAATAAAAAACATACAAGTATGAAAACAGGTGATAAAGTTATCGTGCCAGCCGAAATTAACGGCTATGGCAGGGATTTACAGGCAATGGTTACAGAGATAGAGAAGTTTGCTGGGACAATATTCGTAACAGTGGTATTCACCGAACCATGTCCGGAAGCCTACGGAAGAAAAGGAGGCGTTTACCATGACTTCCAGCTAATAACAGAGTGATTTATTTTGCTATAATCGCAATAAATTGCTATAACACATGTAATAAATTGCAATAATAAAACTTATAACTACCTTTGTAACAAAATATAGCATTTACAGCAATGGAAAAAGGACAGGAAAGCAAGCAAAAGAGGAAAACACCGCTTACCACCATAGCGATAAGCCAAGAGTACGCCCAAAAATTAGACGAGTATTTAAACGGTACGGGTATAACTCGCAAAGAATTTGTCGAGTTGTCCGTTGATTATTTCCAAAGAACTGGATTCGACCTTCGAGGTGAAGCATTTGACCTCTCCCCATTAGAAAAGGTTGCCGGGCGGCTGGAACAATCTGCAAAGATCATGGAACAGCACAACGAGGGAACAGAAGCGGTACGCCAGCTATTGCTAGCAGTCCGGGAACAGACCGCTAAACAGCTTCCGGCACCAGAACTGATTGCCCATGCCGCCGAAGAAAAAGCAAAGGCAGAAGCCAAAAACGAAGAACAAGAAAGGGAGATTACCCGGTTACGCTCTGAGAACTCTGCTTTGCTAGAATATAAGAAAAAGGCACATCGAGAACTGTGTCGGGTACGTGACGAACAAAAAATTTTCGGAAAAATACATGTAAAAACTGAGTTGTAATCAAACCTATTGATAATACTATGAAAAAACAATCTATATATTTTTTAGTTATCATCATTTTGTTAGTACAGACATCTTGCCAACAAAACAATGAGGAAGAAGACTTTTTTAATAATCAAATAACACTCTTAGAAAATAATCCTCGATTATATCTTTCTAAAATTGATTCAACCCAAGTCACTAATCTTAATAACTCAAAAGAAGCAACTCATTTCTTATTAGTTTCATTAGCCAACTACTATGTAAATAATTACTACCCACCTAAAGAAGTATTACAAAAAAGTATTCATATTTTCACAAAAAAGAAACTAATTCAACAACAACTTGAATCCCTTTTGTTTCTTGCCAAAACATACAAAAAAGAAAAAAACTTAAAACTAGAGGTGCAAGCTATAGAAAAAGCTATAGATATAGCAAGCCAAATAGAGGATAAAGAATGGCTATGTTGTCTATATGGCTATCTAGGAGATATGTATATCCGCAAATACAACATGTTGAAATTTATCAAATATCAAACATTAGCTAACCAGTGTATTAAAGATATTGCATTTAGGGATATGGATATATCAACTCAAGTACAAACGGCAAAAAGTTTTTTATATATAGGAAATCATAAAAAGTCCTACGAGCTATTGAATTTAATAGAAAGCTCCATTGATAAAAACAACATTTATTATAATGAGATAAAATGCCTACAAGGTATTACGCTATTTAAGACTAAACAATGGGCACTATGTATCGAAAAATTACAGGAAGCTATAATATTAAGCCAAACAGATGATTTTTTGTTTGTCTGCCATTCTATACTAACTTATTGCTATTACTCCATAAATGATTTAGCAAATGCTAATAAACATAGAAAATTAGCTATAGAATATGATACAGATTCGGAAACCAATTTTGCTGAAATAGAATTTTATAAACTGTGTGCAGAATTTGCTAGAGAAAATAATTATATAGACAATCAAATTGATTGCCTGTATAAGGCAATAGAACGATATGAAATTCTTCTAAGGAACTTGAATGGAAGTTCTTTAGATGAAGCTATTCAAGCATATACTCACTTTTGCGATAAAAAAAATTATGAAAAGATATTATCTACATACAAATATGCTGCTTTAAGTTCTCTTTTTATAGCAAGCATAGGGCTATTAATCTACATCAATAAAAAAAGAAAACAAGCTTACCAAATTGTGGCTCTTCACCAACAAATAGAAACATTGGAAGGCTTAAATAATATAAAAGATGAAGCAAAAATGTTCATCTTACGTGATTTTGAAATAGCCAAACAAATTGCAATGTTGAGATATACGCAAAAAGAACAAAGTGCTAAATTTATAAAAGAATTAAACAGATTCAATATTACACAAAATAATTCTTTACTAACTACGCAATGGGACAATTTTTATAAACACATTGATTTATCTTTTGATAATTTTTATACACTGCTGAAAGATAACTTTTCAGATCTAAATGAAAAAGAACTACAACTTTGCTGTATGATGGTTGCAGGGTTCAAGACAGAAGAAATTGCAGCTATATGGATGCAAAGTATTTTTTCTGTACACAAATATAAAACCAATATCCGAAAGAAACTTAAAACTCCTGAAGGTGCTAATATAATAGCTTTTTTAAGGTCTGCTCCTCCATTCCAATGACAGTTTATACTTTTACAATCTTTTTTTTGTGATGCACCTTAACTATCAAATAGTTATATATTAAGTTTACAAATTCACAAAAAGGCTTACAAATGGCGATTTGAAGTATTAAGTCTAACTTTGCAACGTTCAAAATCAATAAATTATATGATAAAAAAAGGTTTTTTACTTGCATTGTTTGCTATAGGTGTTTTTGCAAATATATTCGCACAGGACACCTTATCTTTCAAAAAGACGAGAGATAAAAATATCTATATAGAGTTTTTAGGAGCTTCTAACCTTATTGGAGTTTCTTTCGATTCAAGATTTACTCCTATATCCCCATGGGGATATAGGATTGGTATTTCTTATTTTCAAGGAGGGGATTCTTTTATTAAAGCATCTAACTCTAATAGAGGGCTATTTTTCCCTATTGAAGTTAACTTCCTCACCTCTGGAAATAAGCACAAATTAGAACTTGGATTAGGCTCTAATCTTGGAATATATAACGAACACATTTCTTTTATAGAAGAATCAAAGGAACAATATGAAACAATAAGTTCCACTTCCAATACAACATTTGGATATTATTTCTTTTCTAATATAGGTTACCGTTACATATCAACTAAAGGTTTTCTATTTAGAATAGGATTAAGCCCTTCTTTTAGTTTTAATGATAAACACGGTGTAACAAAAGAACCATTTATTTACCCTTATATTAGTTTTGGATATTCATTTTAATAAATTCACATATATGAAAAAAATCAGTTATATCATTTGTTTAACAGCTATTTTGTGTTCATGTAACAATGAACTTCCTATTGAAAATGTACAAGAGCTACAGACTCCTAAATCAAAAGAAGATTCAGAAATTCTTAGTTTTAAAAATTCAGAAGAGTTCTTATCAACAATAGAAAACTTCGACTTGGATAATCCTATTTTAACAAGAGCAAGTTCATCTTTTGTTTCTGCGGAAAATATCTATGAACAGGAAAACAATGAAAATGCAGATAATGAATATATTGGTTTTCTTATTCCTGATGAAAAATATAGAAATTTTTTCAATAAAGATCTAGAAATAATTATCAATGATACTCTTTACAAAGCAACTAAATATGGTACACTATTTACTCATATTTCAAATAAATCAGAATTAATCAAATCTTTAGAAAATATTTCTGAATTCAAACCGTTATCCAATAATACGA